>JANXQE010000083.1 GCA_025356925.1 Limisphaerales bacterium
GGTCCGAGCCTGATCTCGCCCGATCTGGCGAACGGCGCGTTGCCGCTTTACTTCAGCCGACCCTTCTCGCGAACCGAGTATGTGGTGGGTAAACTCACGACGCTGTGGCTACTGCTGTCGCTGATAACTTGGATTCCGGGCGTGGTTCTCTACGGAGCCCAAGCCGGCCTGGCGGGATGGGATTGGACGTCAACAAACCTTTGGTTAGGGGGCGCGATCATCGTCTCGCCGATCCTTTGGATAGCCGTCCTTTCGCTAATCGCCCTGGCGCTGTCCGCCTGGGTGAAATGGAAAATTGCCGCGAGCGCGCTGATGCTCGCGGTCCTTTTTGCCGGCACGGGTTTCGGGACCGCCATCAACGATGTTCTACGCACCCACTATGGTGCCTTGCTCAGTCTCACGCAGGTTATGAACACGATCTGGGGGGAACTGTTTCGCTACGATTGGGGAGGACAACTGACGATGAGCGAGGCCTGGGCCGTGCTTGCCCTGACATCGGGGCTCTGTTTGTGGTTGCTGGCCCGGCGTATTCGACCGTTCGAGGTAGTTAAGTGAGCGACGATCGAATTCATTTCGAGAATGTGTCGCGCTTTTACGGCGAGGTGCTCGGTGTCAACCGGGTCACCCTGGCGATTCCGCCCGGCATCACGAGCCTGGTCGGTCCGAACGGGGCAGGCAAAACCACGCTGATGAATCTGATGACCGGGCTGGTTCAACCGAGTTGCGGCTCGATCCGCGTGCTCGGGATAAGCCCATCCGATGCAGAACGCCTTTTCCGCATGGTTGGCTACGCGACACAGTTCGATTCGTTTCCCAAAGGGCTGAGCGGATATCAGTTCATCTATTGTTTCCTCCAACTGTTCGGCTATTCGTCAGCGGAATGCGCCCGACTCGCCAGCACTGCGATCGACCGAGTCCACCTTACCGACGCTGCAGGGCGCAATGTGGCTGGCTATAGCAAAGGCATGCGGCAACGGATTCGACTCGCCCAGGCCCTCGCGCACGATCCTCGCGTGCTGGTCCTGGATGAACCGTTGAATGGGCTGGACCCGCTGGTGCGCGCGGAAACGATCGCGCTGTTTCGGCAATTTGCCGCCGAAGGCCGGCACGTGATTGTTTCGAGCCATGTGCTGCACGAGGTCGACCTGATCTCCGATCAGGTCATCCTGCTCAGCGGCGGTTACGTCGTCGCCGAGGGCCAGATTCACGATGTGCGCACGGAGATTCGCGATCGGCCGATGCAGATTTTGGTTCGCTGTGACCGGCCGGGCGCGCTGGCTTCCAAAGTTTTCGAGCAGGATCAGGTTGTCGAAGCCCAACTGCTCGCCGACGGAAGCGGTTTGCTGGTAAAAACATGCGATGCCGAACAGTTCTATCGCACGCTGAACCGAATTGCATTGGGCGACATCCGGATTGAAGGCGTGGCCCCGGCGGACGACAACGTCAACTCGGTTTATGAATACCTAATCGGCAACGAGGAAAGCGCCAAATGATCAAGCATTGGGCATCCCAAACCCTGGCGGTAATTCGTTTGGAACTGAGGAAGACGTTCTTTGCCCGGCGGGGCTTGTGGGTGTATCTCCTGGCATTCTCGCCGGTGCTGCTTTTCGTGGCACACTTGATCCTGGCGCCGCGCGACCAGGAACGGCTGGATCGATTGGCTGCAGCGCATCCGGCATCGGCCGCAGTCTTACGTTCGATACGAGTGGGTGACTCTCGTGAGGAGGTTGAAAAAGCCGGCGACCCCTATTTTCAACGCCGAGGACGCCTCCGGAGCGAAGGGGTGCGGGGAGACGCCCTGGCCAGGTATACCGATGGCCGCAGCGACTTTTACGTCCTATTTGAAAATGAGAAAGTGAAGCACGTCCGCCGAATAGACCCGGAAAGCCTATCCCAGGGATCGCTCATTTTTGCCACGAGCTTTCAGACCTATTTCCTGCGTTTGGCTATCTTTTTCGGGTGCGTAGGAATCTTCATCAACTTGTTTCGAGGAGAGATGCTCGATAAAAGCCTGCATTTCTACCTGCTGACACCGATTCGGCGTGAGATTCTGATGGCGGGGAAGTATCTTGCCGGCCTCCTCGCCACCGTGGTCATTTTTACGACCAGTGCAGGGCTCCAGTTGATACTCATGCTGTCGCGGTTCGATCACGCGAGCATTGCCGAGTATCTGGCCGGTCCGGGGTGGGGCCAGATCTTTTCGTATCTGGCAGTCACGGCTTTGGCTTGCGTCGGCTACGGAAGCGTGTTCCTCGCGGCAGGGATGTTCTTTCGCAATCCCATTATTCCAACCGTCATCGTGCTGCTGTGGGAAAGCGCGAACGTGTTCCTGCCCGCGATCCTCAAAAAGGCCAGTTTGATTTTCTACTTGCAATCTTTGTGTCCAGTCGTCGCGCCGACGGATGCGAAACTGCCCGCAGTATGGAAGCTGTTGATTTCAAACGTAGAACCGGCGACGCCGGCGGCGGCGGTCAGCGGGATCATCATTTTAACGGTCCTGGTGCTCGTCGCCTCCGGCTTTCGCGCCCGGAAGCTGGAAATAAACTATAGTTCTGATTAAGGAGCGATTCCGGCCGGTGCTGAAGTCGGCGAGGGTCTCGAAGTCCTGATGTCTTTCGCGGCAGCAAATCCCTCCTCGAATTTCGCGCGGAGAAATGTTTTGGCGAAAATGCCCCATTGCATCACACAGACACCCTTTCACGGAACCCTGGCTCGGAAGAAACCCGCGGTGTTGGTAATCGGCACCGGGATGATTTGCAACAGATTGTTGCCGACAGCGCCATTCCAAATAGGTGACCAGATGGTCGGTAATGTCAGAACAGGGGTCGATTCCACCGTGTAGCTCGGTCCTGCGAGAGCATGGAGAACCAGCAGCAATTGCGAGCTATTTAACACACTCTCCAGCAATGGCGCGCCATTGATCAAGGCGACCTGGCCATCGTCCGCCAGCGTTCGTTGCAAGGGAGTGCCATTAACCTGATTTGCTGAAGTTCCTGAGACACTGAGCGGAATGAATAATGAGGTTGAGCCGGCCACGGAACCGAACCCGAGCGTTGCGAGGGTTTGCGGACCGGAGAGGGTTTGGCCGGGTTGAATTACGAAATCAGCAAGGAATTGGTTAGGACCGGTTTGATGCAAGGTGGCGGAGGCGAGGGAAGGAGCCGGTGAGACGAGCGTTAAATTGGTTAGCGCCAGCGGGGGAACCTCGATGATGAAGGTGAGATTGGTTACCGGGGTGGTTGCATCGACATCGATGGTCACTGCTCCCGGCGTTCCGGCCTGAACCGTGGTGGACCCGAGAATCACCTCGACGTAGCCCAGCACCACCACGGTGAAGCTCCGGGTGGCCGAAAGCGGGGGCACACCACTGTTAGTAACGCGCACGGTAATAAGGTTCGTGCTGGGCGCCTGAGCTCGCGTTGGCATCCAGGTGAAGCGGCCCCTGGTCGAGTCGATGTGCGCGCCGGCAGGCGCGCCCGGGTCCAAGCTGAAGGTCAACGCCTGGGCCGGCAGGTTGGGGTCGCTCGCCGTGTTGGTAACGACGAGCGGAAGCAAAACGTAGGCCAATTGGTTTCCCACGGCGGCCAGCACGGGCGGCTGATTTGCGCTGCTGACAACGACTAAGAATGTGTTCGTGGCCGCCAGGCTGGGTATCCCGCTGTCGCGAACGATGACGGTGACAAAATTGGTGCTCGGGACTTGCGTCGCGGTGGGTGTCCATGACAGCAGCCCTGTGGCGGGGTTGAGTGAGAGGCCCACAGGCGCGCCGGAGCCCAGTTGCCAGACGAGGGTGGGCTGCGGCAAGTCTGCGTCGGTCGCGGTAAGCTGAAGCGAGAGCGGGGTTTGGCCCTCTACCGTGATGATCGGCGGTGGCGGCACGATTGAGGGCGGCTGATTGACGCGAGTGACAACCACGCTGAAGGATTGCGTTGCGCTAAGACT
>JANXQE010000072.1 GCA_025356925.1 Limisphaerales bacterium
TTTCTTGTGGGCGTCGCGTACCTCAACGGTTTGGGCGTGAAACCGGATTTCGAGGCGGCGACCGAACGACTTAATCAAGCGGCGGAGCAGGGGTTCGCCGACGCCGAGTTCCAGTTGGGCTTGTGCTATCTGCGAGGTGGACCAGGTGTCAACCAGGCCCCGGCTCGTGGCGTGAAGTGGTTACTGCGCGCCGCTGAGCAGGGCAAAGCGAACGCGCAACAGTTCGTGGCGTGGTGCTTCGCCTCGGGCACCGGTGTCAGCGAAGATCCGCCCCAGGCCTTCGAGTGGTGCCGCAAGGCAGCCGCGCAGGGGCTGGAAACGGCTCAGGATTTCCTGGGAATGTTTTACGCCAGTGGCTACGGCACGAACCAGGACTGGGCCGAGGCAGCCCGATGGTTTCGGCGGGCGGCTGAGCAAAGCTCGGCGACCGCTCAAATGCATTTGGCTCAATGCTACGCCAACGGCCGAGGTGTCGTTACAAACGCGGCGGAGGCTTTTCACTGGTGGCGAGCGGCCGCCGCCCAGGGTTATCCCAGCGCTCAGTTTCACGCTGGCTTATGCAGTTATCAAGGCGCCGGCACCGCTCGGAATTTCGGCGCGGCCATTGACGGGTTTCGCAAGGCGGCGGAGCGAAAACACGTCGGTGGCCAACTGTATTTGGGCCTGTGCTTGTGGAAGGGGCAGGGAGTCGGCCCGGACCCCGACGCAGCGCAGAAGTGGTGGCGAGAAGCGGCGATTCATGGCATCGCGCATGGCCTGCCTGAGTTGGGCGACGATGCGGCTGACGTGGAGAAGTGGTGGCAACAAGTCGCCGGGCAGGGGAACGCTCGAATCCAATGTTGCCTCGCCGAGTTTTACCGGTTTGGCCAAGGCGTTGCCCAGAACGAGGCTGAGGCGCTCAAGTGGTACCGCAAGGCGAGCTTGAGCGGAGATTTGGCTGCCCTCCAAGCGGCCGCCTGGCTAATGGCGACGACTTCGAAATCCGAGCTACGCGACGGACGCAGCGCGGTGGAATTGGCGAGAAAAGCGGCGGCCGCAACTAAACGCAAGAACGCCAAAACGCTGGACACTCTGGCGGCCGCGTATGCTGAGGCGGCCCAATTCAGCAGAGCCATCAGTGCTGAAAACGAAGCGATCGCGTTGGCTCAGGAAGACGATGAACAGAAGGATTACCAATCGCGGCTGAAGCTCTATCAGACCGGGTTTCCCTACCGAGCACCGGAAGAGATCTCGCAGTCGCCCCAGTTGGAATAACGCCCCATGAGCCGGTCCCACTCTGAACCGCCGACGCGAAAGTGGCGCTATTGGTTGCCGGCACTCGTCCTGGTGGTCTTGACCAGCGCGGTGTTGTTGTGGATTCGAACACGCGCGGACTCGTCGTTTCAAGAGCGGAATCTCCGGAGCCTGGCGGTTTTGTTTGGTGCGACGGTGATCCTGCTGCTGTGGTGGTTAATCGGTTCGCCAACGCGTTGGAAGTTGCGTCTGCTCGTCGCCGCGGCGTTTGTGATGACGGTTGGTTTGGGCGCCACCTGTTTTCGCCTGCGCGGCGTCAGCGGCGATCTGGTCCCGATCCTGGAATTCCGCTGGGGCCGCCAGCCCGTCCCGGGTCCGGGTTCAGACGCGGCCGCCGCGCCTGGGGCGGCCAGGAGTTCCGGTTCGGATTTCCCGCAGTTTCTCGGTCCCCGGCGGGACGCGATTCTGGATGCCAGGGCGCTGCTCCCCGATTGGAACAATAACCCGCCAAAAATTTTGTGGAGAAAGGCGGTCGGCGCTGGTTGGTCGGGATGGGCCATTGTGGGGACCCGCGCGTTTACTCAGGAACAACGGTCCGAGGGAGAGTGCAGCACCTGCTATGAGGTTCTGAGCGGGCGATTGCTCTGGTCAACGGCCGAGCCCGTCCGCTACCAGACCGCGATCGCGGGGGAGGGCCCACGTTGTACGCCCACGGTGGTGAGCAATCGCGTCTTCACGCTTGGGGCGACCGGAAAGTTGAACTGCCTGGACCTGGAAACGGGACGCCGCTTGTGGTCGCGCAACATCGTGGATGACGCAAAGAGCCACGTGCCGGATTGGGGTTTTGCCGGCTCTCCGTTGGTGTTTGATGGGAAGGTGGTCATAAGCGGCGGGGGTGACGCCGGGCGATCGCTCCTGGCCTATCACGCGGAAACCGGAGAGCTTGCCTGGTCCGGAGGCGACCAACCGGTGAGCTACTCGTCGCCCATCCTCGTTTCCCTGGCGGGTGTGCCGCAGATCCTGGCGTTCGATCATCGCAGAATCACATCGCATGATCCCAGCTCGGGCAAAGTCCTCTGGGACTATCCCTGGGGTAATGGCCAGCCGCAGGTGGCCGTCCCGGTCGTCGTGGGCCCCGACCGGGTGGTCTTCTCGAGCGGCTACGGCGTCGGGAGCGAGATGCTGGAGCTGAGCCGAGCGACGAATGGCCAACTCGTCGCCCGGAGCGTGTGGCGGTCGAGAAAGCTGAAAGCCAAGTTTGCGAACCTGGTCCAGCGCGAAGGCTTCTTGTACGGATTGGATGATGGTGTCCTGGCCTGCCTGGATCTTCACGATGGCGCGCAGCGGTGGAAGGAGGGCCGGTACGGACATGGCCAGGGCCTGCTGATTCGTGACCTGTTCCTCCTGATGTCGGAGAACGGCGAATTGGTGCTATTGCAGCCCAATCCCGGATCTCCACGCGAACTCCACCGGTTCAAATTGTTCCACGGCAAAACCTGGAACCCGATCGCGCTGTCCGGGGATCTGCTGCTGGCACGCACCGATCAAGAGGCGGCGTGTGTCCGTCTTGCGCTCGCGCCAGAAACGAAATAGGCCGAAGCAAATCTCCCAACCATTCGAAAGTGGCTTATCGATACTGAGCATCGGTTTGAACACCTGTGGTCAAGGGGCGTCCGGCGACGCTGCCGCCGAGAGGACCGGTCGCGTTGAAGCGCACCTGCCAGAGCTCGCCAATATCCACTCCGGCTGGAGCGACGAACTTGACCGCGGCAGCTGCTCGCGCCCTCTCATTGGTGATCTCAAACACGTGAAGGAAGAGACTGCGTGCTTGCGTTCCAGGATCACTGACCTCGATGCGCCAGGGACAAATCGGCGGTTTAGCCCGGCCTTCAGTCATGTGGTTGTATTGCGCGGTGGGTTCGAGCGGATGTCCCCACGCTTCTTTGCCGGGGCCGCCGCGCACCACAATTTCCGGGTTGGCGGGCAACAAGGTTCGCAGAAACATGCGCGACCGCCCTTCCGACAGGAGCGAGGTGTTGCCGTCAGCTTCGGGGCAACTAAGCCAGCTTAGCTGGGTGCCTTGGAGTTCGGGTTGAGTGGGCACATGCAGGAAAAAGTGCCGGCGAAATTCCCGGCGAGTTGCTTCAACCCGATCGAATACCACGAAGAATTCCCGTTCACCGCGCAGGTAAAGAAACTGGCGCGTAACCTCGCGAGCCTTATTGGTGCTGTATCCCCGCGTGATATCGGCAGCGGCGTAGGTGTAATTTGAGTTGTGTTCGAAGGCGACCATCTGACCTCGCTCACGGGGCAGGCCATCGCTTTCATAAACGTGCCGCAAGAGGCCGCCATCGTTCTCGTTGCTTTTATCACGCCGAAACTTTTCGCCGGGGTCGAAAATGGTCAGGATATTGAAGATGAGTGAACCGCCGGCGTAGTCATCGTCATCGTTGTGGCCTTGGCCGCCCTGGCGGGAGACGAGGGCGCCCTTTTTGCAGATGAGAAAGTGGCCTTCGTCGTCGCGAGCGTGGCCGGCGAACTGTGGGCCGCAACCGAAGAAGGCCCAGGTCGCGTTCGGGTCGTTCCAGGCGCTCCGCATGTACACATGTCCGGCTCCTTTACACAGGTAGCCCAGGGGCAGTGATCCCGGCCCCGCCGCCGGGATGCCCGGGTCATAGCACGCTACGCGTTGCCAGCGTTCCCGTAGCCATTCCATGCCTCGGTCTGCAAACCATTGCGCGAGCGGGTCACGGAGCATCGGTGCCGCCCGCGCCATCGCCGACGGTTTGGAACCGTCGCCGTCGTCGATCCACGCGGTACGGTCGTTGTGCGGCATCATCGTGTAGGCGACCCAGCGCGGTTCCTCAACCGGATAGCCCCACGGCTTTATTTGTTTGAGCAAATCGATCCCCGTGCCGCTCCGCCAGGCTTGAAACGCATAGGGAATGACCGTGGCCGGCCCGTAACCGCCGTGACCGTAGGACTCCGACCAGACGCCGCCCATGCGATTGAACGCGGGGATGCATTCGGTGGGGACGCGTTGATTCCACGAATCAAGAAAGGAGGTGGCGTCGGCTTCATATTTCGTACCAGCTCCGTGGATTGCCAGGGCAATGAAGAGTTTTTGGGTCAACGAATCACGGCTGTTCATCACATTCAGATGAATCGGCCCCCACGTCTGGTTGTATTCCCAGTGGCCCCATTTGAGCAGGATCTCCGGCGTGCCGGTGAAAAAGCGCAGCCACGAGCCCAGGGCTTCCCCGTACCGAACGCGCTGTTCGGGCGTCAGCGCGTCATAGATCCAATCATACGCCAGTGCGTGATAACCAAAATGACTGCCCTCCGGGTTCGCGATTAAGGCGCCGTTACCCCACTGGGTTACGATCACATCGGCGTATTTCTGGCAGGCTTCGCCCCGTTCACGTTCGATCAGGTAGGCCAGCCCGCAGTTCATCAGATCCTCGGGGATCGACCACTGGTTCGAGATGAATTCGATCCCGCCGCGGGTGACGGCGGCATCGGCGCGGGCTTTGACGATTTGGTAATCTGCTGCGAGCGGGCCGCGGCAACGTCGGGAGATTTCGCTGACATCCTCGATTAAGAGACGCGGGTGGGTCGCCTTGACGCGAAAGGTATCCTGACCCTGCGTGCGACCGAAGCAGCACACCGCAACTACCGGGATGACCAGGAACACCCTAACCCACAAATGAAACGTTCTCATCCGATACGCCCCTGTGCCGCTGGTAGCTCCGGGTTCTCGTCGCCCACTTGCAGCCCTCTGGATAGCGACTCCCGCAGAATGCGCTGGTGTTCTTCTTCCATCGAAACCCCATGCTCACCTGCTTGCTGGTTCTGGTTTCTTGATGAACTGTTCCTCGATCCGCCTGATGATGAGTTGTGGTATAGCGTTCCCATTTCTACAGCTACTATCAATGCTGGCCTAAACATCCGAGAAAGGGCCCCCGAAATCGAGCTAAACACACGGGCGCGCGTTTTGGTTGCAGATTGTCACAGTCAACACGGGAGCTGTGTTGATTCTCAAGGAGTTGCGAATCGTGCGGCGATTCCGAAGTAGATATTTTTCGGGTTGGGCGGGGGCTGCATCCAGGCTAGGCGTCCGCAATTGGGTCGAGTAACGTTTGAGGGTGGCAGGAAGTTTTTCTTCGGGCGGTCTGGCGCGTGAGCCCTTTCACGCGCTGGTCAGCACTAAAGCGCAAAGGCCCGGAGGCCAGCCCCGATCCGACAACATGGGCGGGTCTGCCGGCGCAGCTCACCAATCCAG
>JANXQE010000090.1 GCA_025356925.1 Limisphaerales bacterium
ATGGTCAGATTGACGAACACGGTGGAGTCGTCGTAACTAATTCGTTCAACCAGACTCGTCGGGATCCGCACCTCTTTGCCCGAAAACCGGTGGCCGGTTTTGACGATCAATTGACGAATCGCCCAGGCTCGGTCGTCCATCAAAAAGTCACAGATGTGGCCGATCGTCCCATCGCTTGCCTGGATATGGTAACCGTTCACGGCTTGTGTGCTCCGCAGATGAGCATCGGCGTGTTCAGATTGCGGCACGCTCGCAGGCGCTCGCACATCGGGGGGAAGTTTCGACGGCAGCTCCAAAACCGGGAAGCCACTCATACCCCAGACTTCGCTGCCCTGCCAGTAATACGGCCAGCCGTAATATCGGTAATACGCCTCTTCGTATTGGCGTGACACAGGCTTGTGCGATTCGATCGAGGGACTGTCCTCGATCTGTTTACGGGTCAGGTTTACACACAGGACTTTTCCGACCCGATCAAGGCTGCCGAGGGCATGGGGCGAGATGAGCACCTGCCGTCCCAGTAACCAGGACCCGGTGTCCGCGACCAAATAACGCACCGCCCAGTTCTGGTCATCAAAATAGAAATCCTTCACGTGGCCGATTTCGCCATCCGACGCGCCGAGTTTGTCTCCGTAAAGCTGCTTAACACTTCGTAACATAAGCCTGCCTTTCTTGAATCGGTTTCCTAAGCTGGTTGTGATCCCATATCACAACGCCGATGTGGTTGTTTTCCTAAGAGCCTTCTTGATTCTCTAGCTAATGGAAGGCCAAGCCGCGGCTCGGCGATGGAACCTCTTCGTGCGAAGCCGGTTACGCCGCTTTCGCCCCTCCTGTGATGAAGGATGGGGAGGTAAAGCCATTGCAAGCTGCACGAGCACTCCCGGCACATCGTGCAATTTGCGACTCTTCTGCGTGTCCGAAACTCGAGAGCGCTAACGCGGGTGCGTGTTCGGAGGGATCTATTGAGGACCTATTTGGGGCGAGCCACCGAGCTGCTGCAATCGGGTTCGTCGATGGCCTCGCCCGTGCCGAGGGCATCTCGCTCTCCGCTCAGTTCGCCCTGAGGCGCCAGGGCTCCCGCGCGTTGCTCGCCTGGACGCGTTTCGGCCTGGGTGAGTTTCTGCCCTTCGCGGGAGAAGCCCGGCTGGGCCACGCTCGTGCAAGTGCAGCTCTTGCCTTCCGCACAACCTTGGCAGCAATAGGTTTCTCCTTCGTGGGAATATCCTTCTCCGGGCCAGTCATTCTTAACCATTGCGCAACCGGGGCACGCAGGCAGCGGGATCGCTGGTTCGGTCGGTGCGCTCTTTGTTTCCCCTGTTTCAATCTCATTGAATGTCATTTGGTTGAGTTTAGTTTCTGCGTTCATGGTGCGGTCCTCTCTTTCGGGCGGGACGCCGTGGACTCAATTCGGAGCTGATTCTAGGAAGCGGGTTTCATTAAAGGGGCGGTTTCCTCGACGCCTGGCCGTTCTGCACCTGGCTTCGACCATTATTTTTGCGCGCCGGCTCTATTGCGGGAGGCACGTTTATGTACAGTGCGGCGCGCAAATCAATTTCATGCTCCTGCTCCTGCACGATGATCGCGCGCAGGGTTTCACTTAAGGCGAATTCCCCCATGGCCTCGGCCTGGCGGATGCGCTCGCGATAACGCCCGACCGTTTCCCGTTCGTTCTCCAGATCCGCGCGCAACATTGCCACCGGGTCGTCCGAGGTCTTCACCGGTTTCGGCGTTACGCCCGGCATGCCGCCCAGATAATCAATCTGCTTAGCGATTTGAATGGCATGCGCCAGTTCTTCCTGTTTGCCCTCGGCATACTGGAGATCGTCATCCGTGAGCCTGGCCCATTTCTGCTTCAATTTGCCTTTGGTGATGTTCCAGTCGCCTTTGATTTCTAATGCCGTCATAGTCGTCTCGTTTCTTGCTTTTCGTGTTGATTTGCCGCCCGCCGGGCGGCAAAAGTTTTAAAGCTGGCCTCGTTGCCGGCTCCACCCACTAATCCACGACGAGCATTACCGAGGCGTCGCCGCGCAGCGCTTTGGAGTAGGGGCAAGTTTTGTGCGCTTCGTCCATGATGCGTTGAACCTGGGCGCGGTCGATTCCCGGGAGTTGCGCATGCAACACGACCGCCAGCCGGTAGCCGCCCTGATCATCCTCGATGAGGCTCACCAGTGCCCGCACCGTGGAATCCTCGACCGGCGTGCCGAGCTTTTTTGCGGCGTTGCTCAATGCCCCATGGTAACAGGCGGAATACGCGCCCGCAAACAACAGCTCGGGACTCGGGCCGCGCTTCTCGGCGCCCTTCTCCAACGGATTTCCCAATGTGACATCCAGCAAGCGGTCCGGTGTCTGAATCGTTCCCGAACGCCCGCCCTTGGAAATCGCTTCCGCCGTAAACAAGGTTTTCATAGCAATCTTGAGTCCTCAATCGCACGGTTGTGGTTGTGTGAAGTCTACAGCTAAACGTCTCGCTGGTCATCGGCGAACCAATAGCACCACGACGACGATCACGAGCAGCAGACTGACCGAGCCGCCGCCAACCCAGATGGCGCTGGCAAGAACTGGCGAGAATAAGAGATGCATAGAGTATTTTCCGTTTTTTGGCGATGCGACCACCACCACTTTCCAAGTTACCTTAACCGATCGGACGGGCCCCGGTTATTGGGTGTACACCCCACCGGTGGAATAGCGGAAGCGCAGAGGCGCTAACTGAGCCGCACGGTCTGACTGCCATCGAGGCGCTTGGATAAGTCAATGGGATCGCCCACCGAGACTTGCAGCGGATTCACCTGATAGGCCCAGACCTCAAAATGCGTCAAGTTGGCTTCGCCGTAGATCGTCGCAAACGCGCCATCCACAGCGTCCGCGCCGTGGGCGACTTTCACACGGCCAATGCGCGGCACATTGTAGCGGGCATCAAAGGTAAGCCACTCCTGCCCCAGGTAGACTTCAAAATAGGCGTGGAAGTCCATCGGCGTTCCCGGGTCGACGTAGCCGATATCCGGCAGATGGCCGGTCACATAGCGCGCCGGCACATTGAACGCGCGGCACAGCGCGATGGCGGCGTGGGCGAAGTCGCGGCAGACGCCGTGGCGACGTTCGATCACCTCGGACGCAGAGAGGTCGGGCCGGCCGGAACCGAAACGGTATTCGATGTTGTGGTGAACCCAGTCGCAGATCGCCTGGACCCGGGGAAGGCCGTGGGTGATTTGCCCGAATTGATTCCAGGCAAAATTCATCAGCTTGTCCGAATCGCAATAACGGCTGGGCAAAGTGTACCGCAAAAGCTCACAAGGCAATTGCCCCACCGGCAGCATCTGGCCCGGGATCTCCCGGCTGTCGGGCAACGAAGAAACGGCGACCAGCGCATCGTGCCTGATTTCGTTGCGACCGGGCATAAACATCGAACGATAGGTGATATTACCGTGTGTATCCTGAAATTCATACGAGGGCAGACCGATGCCGAACGAGAGTTTCTCCTGGGTCACGAGGACCTTGCCCTCCAGGCGCGGCCTGAGCACGAAGAGAACCGGCGTCGGCACCGTTGTTTCGTAAGCGAGATTGCATCCGACGCGTACAGTGAGATTCAGAGGAGTCCAGTTCATAATTTGGGCCAATATAGGTTAGAAGCCGGCTTGGCGCCCCAGTTTTAGCAATGATTATTTCAACCCCTCCAGCGCTTTCAAAACGCTTTGCTGCACCGCCGGATTGAAGAGGTTTCCCAGGTGGCCGCCTTTCTCGAAAATGGTTAGCTGGTCGGCTCCAAATAGGGTTTTGAGCCAGGCCAGGTCTTCTTCCGGCATTAAAAAATCATTCCGATTCGCGATGAGTCGGATGTTCGGGTTGGCCTTGAGGCCGGCGAAATAGGTCCGCAAACTACCGGCCGCTTCCAGTTTGTCGGGCGCGCCCAATTCAATTCCCAAAGTCCAATAGTACGGGATCAAAAACTTTTGCAAAAAATCCTCATACGAGTATTGGAGGATTTCCTGATAGAGCGCCGCTCTGCGGAATTTTCGGATGCGATGCTCCAGGATTCCCCGGTTGTGTCGCTGTTGGCTGCTGAAAATGGCGTCTCGCAGGATGAGCCGAAAGGTCATGCCGATCAGAAACTTGGACTCGATTTCGCTGAAAGGGAGTGATGTTTGAGGGGCGAGTGAATTCTTGGTCAGGGCGGCCACTTTTAAAAAGGTGTTCTCGATGTCATCGGTTCGTTCGTTGGCGGGCCAAGCCAGCGGCGCCTGGTAAAACTCATCCAATTTCGAAATCCCATAGATCAACCGAACCGGTGAATTGATGGCGACGTAGCGATCAAAGTTGATCAAAGGCGTTCCATTGGTCGATTCCGTGGCCGCCATGAATAAAGATTGGAATCCCCCCATGGAGTAGCCCAGCAGAGCCTTGGAGCCGAACCGATTGGGGTAGAGCTTGTCCAGGTGGCGAGCAATTTCGGTCAACGCGACATGCAAATCGCGAACATCGACCGGCATGTAGGCTGGCACCTCCGCCGTGGATGCGTTGTCCATGAACTCGAAATTGAACGTGCTGCTGACGCAGACGGCCGAGAAACCTTTCTGGTAAACCAACTCGGCCAACGCCAGGGCGGTTGCGGCCAGCCGATGCGAACCCAGGCCCGGAACAATATAGACCACGGGCGCCTTCCCCGTCTGCAGCCAATAAGTAAACTCTAATTTCCGGCCGGTGGCGGGGATCAGCACGGAGCGTGTCTTGCCCCGGTTCGGGAATTCAGGATCTTTGAAGGTGAAAAAGACCGATTCGAGCGTCTCCAGCGAGGCTTCGTCCTGCTTGCCTTTCACTTGGAAATCGGCCACCCGATTCTCCCGGGCGAAGGTCCAGGCATACTGGATCTCGGAATAAGGATCTTGTTCGGCCTGACTGAAGCGCACGTAATCACCGACGCTATCCGAGAGATCATTATACATCACCGCGTACGCGAGATACGTGTAGGGGCCAAGCCAGGTCAGGGGATCGCTCGCCACGAAATCATAGGGAGCGATGTACAGCAACGGATTGGCCGCGGTATCGGCAGCCAGGCCAACGGTATCGCGCTCGTTGCTGGGCCCGAAAACCGGCAGCATCAGGAAGCAGCTCGGCTTCCAGCCCCACTGGCCGAACGTCTGTCCAAAATCCGCGTCCGATCTTGGAATCTTCCATTTGCTCGCGACATCGAAGAACCCAGCCACTCCGACAGTCGTATTACAAACAAAGCGGTAGGATTCATCGCGCGCGCCGTTCCATTTTCCCTGGAGCAGATTGTTGATCAACCGTCCCGGGTAAGTCAGGTTCTTGCCAAAATTGCCGATTCCGGTTCGCATCGGTTTCCTGACGACAAACCGATAAACCCGGCTGGTCGGCTTGACGAAGCGTGTCATGAGCCCCTTGTTTAATGCCCAGATCATCCGATTGAATGGTTCAATCGGATCGGGAACGGATTTGGGCAGCACGACCCGCTCCGCACTGGGCTCAGGCAGCGTCGCTATGCGAGCCGAATCGGTCGGAACCGCGGATGGGGTTTGCGCCAGAGAACTTGCTAGCAGGCTCCAGCACAGCACGGAGGTCAGGGCGGTGCCTCCCAAAACGAAACGCTTCATCGATTAATTCTGCTCTTCATACTTCTCGTTAGACTAAGACGTGACGCGCGAGCTGCAAGCCGGCATTCAGCCGTGGATCCGGACGTCTACCGCGGGCCCGGGGTAGCCGCGATATTCCGGATACCCCCGATTTTCTCCGCGACCGTGGTCGTCGTCATGTCCTCGATATTCCTGATGATGGCCATAGTCACCGCCGCCTCGATGGCCCGGAAAAATACAGCCGGCGGTGGTGAGCAAGGTAACAACGCTAACTAAACGAACGATGTGTTTCATATTCTTGCGTTTGTGATTACCCGGGAGACTCACCGGGTGCAATCAATTGTCCCTAGCTAACAACGTGCCGTTTGATCGAGGTTCACCGAGTAGATTGAGAGTGTGCGAGTTATAATGTTCCGGCTCGGTACGGTCCCTTTCTCCAACAGTTGATTCGCACCCTTGTTGCGCTTCAAACATGCATTCTGCAAGAGCGGCTCGAAAAATTCGGGCACCGAGCCACTTGCTAACCCGGAGACGCAGAAGCATCCGGAGCTGCCTCCGTCGCTCCCAGGTTGTCCACTGCGGCCGCCGCCTGGCTGAAACGCGCCAAACGAGGGAACAGTTTCTGGCCCCTCCGCCGGAGGTCGAACATGTGTTGAGGCGCTTCACTCATCCACTTCAATGCCGGATGGGCGAACTCGATGAAGCCAATGGTGACGCCCGCGACCAAAACCAAGAGCGCAACGGCCGCGGAGAGCGCCGGCGGAATATGGTATTGCGCCAACCACCGAATCAGCGGCTTAAGCGCCATGCCGCCGACGCAGGCCAGGAAAATGGGCAGGATGACGGGACGGGCGAAGTAAAGGAAGGCGACCGTGCCCAGTACAACCAAAACAATTTGCAACGGTGTCGGTTTGGCCGCCGGCGCCGCCTCCGGCGGAGCGGGAGACGCTTCGCTGGCGTCGAGCGCGCTTGCCCGCGGCTGCGCGGCTGCGGTCCAATCTCCATTGCCCGCGTCCCGCCGGGGTGGTGGATCTGCGTCCATTGTTATCTCGGTCCGCCTTTACGACGATCCGTTAAGCCAAACTTCCTCAACCGCCGCCTCGGTGCAGCCCAGGCTGCTCAAACTCTTCCCAGCAAAACCAGGACGACCAGGATCACCAGGACGACGCCCAGTCCGCCGCTCGGGTAATAAACCCAGCTCCGGCTGTGCGGCCAGGTGGGGAGTGCACCGAGCAACATCAACACCAGCAGAATCACTAGAACAGTTCCTAACATAAGTTTCCTTTCAGTACCCGAATAGAGTCAGCCGACCCGCCAGACAGCGGTTGTGCGCTGTCTGGCTTTCCGTCGGGAAATCTAAGTCGTCCGCCGTTCGAGCCGGGAGAACGTCGCTGAAACACCGCGCGTTCGCTACGGGGGGGTTTCCCCCACATAAAATCGCGGTCATCGCGTCGCGGGCGGTCCCAGCGCTTTGGATTGGGCGGCGCAGAGGCAGGCGCCGAAGATGATGACGCACCCGGAGAGATAAATCCACAGCAGCAACGCCATCATCCCGCCAAACGCTCCGTAGACCGCGTTCAACGTAGAGACGTCCTTTAGGTAGATCAGGAACACACTCTCGCCCGCTTGCAAGAGCATCGAGGCGTACAGGGCCGCAGCCCAGACTTCGGCAAACCGCGTGATCCGGCGCGGCGCAAGCCTGTAAAACAGGCTCAGACTGAAGAAGACAACCAAAAACGGGATGAAAAGACTCCCCAGGCCGTAGACCCAGGAACGCATATTATGACCTGGAAACAGCCAACCCTCGGCCATTCTCATGAGCACCGGCACCGCCATGCCCAGGAGGATCGCACCTGCCGTACTGCCGAGCAGCACCAGGCTCTTCAGCGGCAGCCGCCACCAATTGTAATCCCCGATGCCCCAGGCGCGGTTGGTCGCGCAGATGAGCGTGGTGAAGCATTGGAGGGCGGCCCAGATCAGAATGAGAAACGCGACCACGCCTGCCCGCTCGCGGGTCTTGATCACGCCGGCGATGGTGTCGAAGATGTGACTTTGCATCCCCCCACTAATCGGGACATAGGTCTCAATATAGCCAATGACCTCCGTCCCGGCCCTCTCCCGATCGATAAATAACGAGGCGATCGTGACGAGCAGGACCATCAAAGGAAACAGCGAGAAGAACGCATTGAAGGCGAACGCTCCGGCCCACTGTGCCCCGTTCATTCGCAAATATTTTTTGACGGCGAGACCGAGGATAGCCCAGACGCGGCGAGCTCCTTGGCCAGGCCGGCTTGAACTGAGTAGTGGACACACCCTCTGTATAATCGGGTTCACGACAGCTCGATGGGCGGGCTTAACCCGCACAATTCACGCATTGCTGACAGCGCAAGGGACCCGCCTAACCGCGCTGCTTTTTTTCACCGTGACTCCGGAACGCGACCCAAACCGTCGAGGCCAGGCGCGCGCCGTTCAGCATCTTTTGAACCCACGAGCGCGCCGGGGTTCCGGGGGTTGACGGACCGCGCCGCCAGGCCGAAACGCCGGCCGCCAGCAATCCAGCCGATGAAGCCCACGCGGCAATGGTTTTAGCACGATGAGCCAGCCGGGCAACTCCGTGGGTGATCGTCTCCCATTCCTCCGATAAGTGGGCACGGTTGAGTTCACTCTCCGCGATCAACAGTTGCTTCCGGGATTCGAGCGGGCTTAGGTAAGATTTTTTTCGAAACATGCGCGATCCTTTCGGAGCTGATCCATTGTGGCCGGAAGATTCTGCCAGTCGCGCAGGAGCAGGGTCAGGCGCCGGTACAGCCAAGTCGCCGCGGCACCGTAGAGGCACGCCAGCGCCAGCAGCACGCCCACGCGTGAGAACTCCCACAATAAAACTACGGTGGCACCGGTGAGCGCCGCTCCGGCCAGCAGACACAGGGCCGCCACTCCGAGGGCCAGCAGGATGGCATGCAGGAGGCGCTCCCGCTCCTCCTGCACTTCCACCATCAACAACTCCAGGCGGTTTCCACCGAGGGTCAATAGCCGGCGCACGAAGCGCCTCGACGTCTCGACAAGTTTCCCGG
Source organism: Limisphaerales bacterium (assembly GCA_025356925.1). Classification (GTDB taxonomy): domain Bacteria; phylum Verrucomicrobiota; class Verrucomicrobiia; order Limisphaerales; family UBA8199; genus JANXQE01. The sequence goes on from JANXQE010000090.1 coordinate 8,654, forward strand.
TATCGCTGGTGGGCGGCTCCATGGCGCCCTCAATCATCGCTCCGGGAGCGCCGGCGCGAGGCTAGATAGCCAATCAGAGCTCCGACCCCGAAGGCGATGGCGACAGTTTGATAGGGATTCTCGCGGATCACCTCGTCCGCGGCTTTGGCGTGCTCGACCGCTTTTTCGCGGACCTTGCCGATCAGCTCCTTGCCGCTTGCCAACGCGGCTGCGAGCCGCTTGCGAGCCTCCACGACTTTATCGCCCGCGACGTCGGCGGTGGCGGCTACCAGCGCGCGCGCATCTTCGGCGAGCGTGCCCAGGTTGTTTTCATCTGCTTGGTTGTGTTTATCCATAGTATTTTGCTCTTTCGATTTTGTTTTGCTGAATTCGTTGAGAAGGCTTGCTGCTCGTTGTTAGCTAAAAGTGATGTTTCAGCCGAATTGGGCTACCTCCCGGATGGGGCTGGTGCCGTTGATGGCTTCGATGAACTGCTTGTGATTGGGTATCATAACGTTGATGCATTTGAGCTGCCTCTTCTTTACTAGCTAATGGAGGGCCAACCCAACGCGCGGCGCGCTAACCTCATCGATCCGCCCTAATTATGGGGCTTAAGCTCACCTTTGGGGATGCTGGGAAGAAGATCAAAGCATTGCAATCTGCAAGACCGCGGCCACGGCAACTTGCACTTTGCAAAGTTGACGAGAGGCTGGGCCTGGGTTCCTTGAACTCGATCGCTGGATGGTTTCTCCCCCCATGCCAACCCGAGAATCCTAACGCCCCCGGTTGCGGCCAAGGAGGTTGCGGTTATTCGAACGCGGCCGCCTGGATTTGCGCGAACCGCGCCAGGCCCGGGCGAAACGTCCATGGCACACCACGCGCTAAAGGTATTGCACGGACATGAAGGGCTCCGCAGGGAAGGGGATCAGATTGCCGTCGATGTAAACGCAGCACACAAAACACACAATCAAAGCACGACCACTATGAACCATAAGCATCTACTCATCACCCTCCTGGGTCTCTCTGGTCTCGCCGCCGGCTGCGACAAAGAGGCGACCACCTCTCAGCAACTCGACAAGGTTCAAACTGAAACCAAACAGGCCGCGCAGGATATGAAGGATTATACCTACGCCCAAAAATCCGCTTTTGTCGAATCAATGCAAGGCCAGTTGGCCGCTCTGAATCGGGATTTGGATCAACTCTCGGCCAAAGTCGAAAAATCCAGCGACACCGCCAAAGCCGACGCGAAACCCAAGCTCCAGGCGTTGCGCGACCAGGCGAATAAACTCAACCAGCAACTCGACAAGGCCAAAAACGCCACCGCGTCCACTTGGGACGACGTCAAAGCCGGCTCCAAGAAGGCCTACCTCGAGTTAGCCGACAGTTTCCAGCAAGCCAGACAGTGGGTGAGTGACAAGATCGCACCATAACCGCGCGAACCAAAGTCTATGGACAACGACCGGCGCTTG
>JANXQE010000077.1 GCA_025356925.1 Limisphaerales bacterium
CCCGAAGTAAGGAGCCGCCCAACACAGCGAATGAAATGGACAAACACTGGCGAATGCGGTCGGGCAGACTGGAACAAGGCATTCAGTCCGGCTAATTGTAAATTTTCATTGGCGGCTGGCTCCCGCAGATCACGCTGGCCGTAGTCGCCAAAGCCTTCAGTTGTGCTGAAGCCCCTTTCCATCATGGGCTACGTCGGTATGGTTGGCGGATTGTTCGGCTTGCTGGCGATGCGGAAGCTTTTCTCGGCTTCCCCGCTCGTCTACTCTTTTTAGATGGCGACATTGCTGCTGTTCCTTTGGGCACGGGTGACATTCGGTCGTCGCAGCTACCACTAATCTTATGTTGGTGAGAAGCTGTGCCGCATAAATGCAGAACTCGTCAATTAAGAAGAAGAGCGCCTGACGCAAAGAGCGCCAAGGTCGCAAAGAGATACCAGATTTTCACCGCAGGATTAACTCGCTAAATGATGAGGAAAATCCACAGACCAAAAGCCAATTTTTTTCCGTTCTTTGCGCCCTTGGGGGCCTTCGCGTGAGGCATTTACTGCATCGGCACCGGTAAAGCCTGCGCTGGGCGTCGATCGCGCGTTCCAAAACCTTCAGAGTTCGGTTGTCAGGATCTGACGAGAAGTTGGAGTGTAAAATCACGCGCATGCTGCGGAGCTGCTGGCTGTATCCAATTTTTCGAAGCTCTCTTCGATGTAGGTTGTGCCTTGGATTCGCGCGAGGCGGCTGTAGAGGCCGGACAGGGCCACCAGTTGGTCATGAGTGCCGCGCTCGACGATGAGGCCGTGCTGCATCACGAGGATTTGGTCGGCTTTGCGAATGGTGCTGAGGCGGTGGGCGATAACGAAGCTGGTTCGATTTGCCATCAGTCTTTCCAGGGCTTCCTGGATAAGCTTTTCGGTGGCGGTATCCACGCTGGCGGTGGCCTCGTCCAGGATCAGGATGGGAGTGTTTTTGAGCAGCGCGCGGGCGATGCTGACCCGTTGCTTTTCTCCGACGCTAAGTTTGACTCCGCGCTCGCCGACCCGCGAGTCGTAGCCATTGGGTAGTCGCATGATGAATTCATGGCAGTTGGCGGCGCGGGAGGCAGCGAGCAGTTCTTCTTCGGTCGCCTCGAGCCGGCCGTACAAAATATTCTCGCGAATCGTGCCATTGAACAGGAACGCTTCCTGGCTGACCACGCTGATTTGTTGGCGCAGTGATTCAAGCGAAACGCCGCTGATGTCCTGGCCGTCGATCGTGATTCGGCCAGAGGTCGCTTCGTAAAACGCTGGAAGCAAGTTGACCACGGTTGACTTGCCGGCACCAGTCGGGCCGGCCAGCGCGATCATTTCACCAGGCTCCGCACGCAGGGAAATGTTCCGCAGGACGACGCGTTCGGGGTTGTAGGCAAAGCTCACGTTTTCATACACCACCGCGCCGCGAACCGGGTGGTTCAGCGCGCCCCGCTGGGGAGCGTCAGCTCGTTCGAGAGGAGAGTCTAGGATATCAAAAACGCGCTCCCCCGAAGCGCGGGCCGCCTGGAGCATCTGGTTGAGCCCATGCAGCCGGCTGATGGGTTCGTAAAATAAACCCAGATAGAACATGAACCCGACGAGCTGGCCAACGGTCATCCGATCGGCCAGGACCTGCCGGCCGCCGACCCATAACACCAGGCCCAGGCCGAGGGCGCCCGCGAAGCTCATCGCGGGCGAGTAAGTCGCCCAGACTCGCATCACGCCGAGAGTGCCAGTGCGCAAGTCGTCGGCGCGCTGAGCGAAACGGCTATCCTCGTGGTGTTCGCGGCCGAACGCCTTGATTTGGCGCACGCCTTGAAGGTTGTCCATCAAGAGGGCGTTCATGGCGCTGGAGGCCACGCGTTGGCGGCGGTACCTGCGGTGAGCGGTCAGGGTATACCAGAGCGCCCCGCCGGACAAAATGGGCAGCGGAATCAACGCGATCGCCGTCAGCAGCGGGTTGGTCAGGCACATAATGACTGTCACCGCCACCACACCCAGTACCGCGACGCTGCCCTGCTCGGTCCCATCGATCAGCACCCGTTCCATGGCATTGACATCTTCGAGCACACGAGTCATCAGGTCCCCGGAGGCGCGCTGGTCAAAGTAGCCCACGGGCAGTCGCTGGAGACGCGCATAGACGTCGCGTCGCATGTCATAGACCACATTCTGTTCGAAGGTGTTGTTGATCCAAATGCGCAGGCCGTTGAAGGCATCGCGAAGCAGAAACGCCCCGATCAACCCGAGCATGATGGGCGTCAGCAGCTCAGCCCGCTTATGGCCGATTACCTCGTCGATGACAAACTGAGTGAGCTTGGGATAGGCCAGAGAGAACGCCAGGGAGAGCAAGGCGCAACCAATGGTGCCGGCGGCCATCCACCGGTACGGACGCAAGTAACCCGCGACCCGCCCGAGGATTTCCCAGGTTGAGCGCGACTTAGCGACAAAAGTCGGGTCCTCATGGCCAAAATGGTGCATAACGCCACACACTTATTCTCCAAAAGCGCCTCGAGGACAAGCGCACAGGTGAATTGTTACGAAGTTGCCGCAGGAAACCGCGTGCAATCGGAGCGCGGCCGCGTTAGGTTTGTGTGGTCATGTACTCCCGGATGTCGACCGAAGATCCGAGCGAAGCTTGACGAGGAACTGGTTGGGCTTTGGCGTTTTCTGAATGATCCCTATCCTGACGGGCCGAATGAATACGTCGCTAACATCGAAGCCAGCCTGGCGCCGATTAAGCGGCGTCATGCAGGGGCCCAAGCCTCCGGCCGCCGCTGAACCTTGGATCGGGCGGGGGGCCCCCTCCGATCTTCCCCGGGCTAAACATGTCGCGTGATTACGTTTTGCGTCCGTTTGGTGGCGAGGTTCAGTTGCAAATCGACTACGCTCGTGAGCTCAACGAACAGCAGCTTGCCGCGGTCACCGCTCCCCCGGGACCCGCGTTGGTGATTGCCGGAGCCGGCTCGGGCAAAACACGAACGTTGATCTACCGGGTCGCTTACCTGCTCGAGCAAGGAATCCCTCCCGAGCGAATTCTTTTGCTTACGTTTACCAACAAGGCGGCAAAGGAAATGATGCGCCGCGTGGCGGAGTTGGTGGGGCAGGAGTTGGCGGGGTTGTGGGGCGGGACCTTTCATTCGATCGGCAGCCGGCTGCTGCGGCAGCAGGCTCCGTTGTTGGGATACCAGCGGGACTTCAGCATTCTGGACCGGGAAGATGGCAAGCATCTGATCGCGACCTGTATCGCGGAAGCCGACATCGACGTGAAGGCGGCCGGGTTTCCCAAGGCGGAGGTGTTGGGCGAGATCTTTTCTTTGGCAGTGAACACGCATAAAAGCGTGGCTGATCTTCTCAACGAACAATACGGCCATTTTTCGCAACTAACCCCCCAGGTCGACGACGTCCGGCAGCGGTATGAAGCGAAGAAGCGCGCGAGCAACGCCATGGATTTTGATGACCTGCTGGTATTGTGGCTGCGCCTGCTTCAGGACCACCCGGAGGTCCGCGACCAGTACCAACGCCGGTTCCAGTTTATCCTGGTCGATGAGTACCAGGATACCAACGAGCTGCAAAGCAACTTGATCGACCTGCTGGCGGCGCGTCACGGCAATGTCATGGTGGTGGGTGATGACGCCCAAAGCATCTACGCCTGGCGCGGTGCGAACTTTCAGAATATTCTGAAGTTTCCCGAACGTTACCCGGGGGCGAGAATCTACAAAATTGAAACCAACTACCGGAGCACGCCGGAAATTCTGAACGTGGCCAACGCTACGATTGGCGCAAATCTCCAGCAGTTTGCCAAACAGCTCTCGCCCGCGCGCCAGCCAGGGGCCCGGCCCGCCCTCGTTGCTTGCGGGGACGCGGCGGAACAGGCGACGTTCGTTGCCCAACGGGTTTTGGAACTCCGGGAGGAAGGAGTCGAGCTCAACCGGATGGCCGTTCTATACCGTTCCCATTTTCACGCCCTGGAACTGCAGCTCGAGCTTACCCGCCACAACATTCCTTTCTCAATTACCAGCGGGATTCGCTTTTTCGAGCAGGCTCACATCAAGGACGTCACCGCTTATCTCAAGCTGGTGAACAACCCACGCGACGAGCTCTCGTTCAAGCGAGTCGCGCAACTGTTGCCGGGCATAGGAGGGAAGGGCGCCCAGCGGCTTTGGAAGCATTACGCTGAGCGGTGCGCGGCCAGCAACCCCGAGCCGGAACAGGGCGCAAGCTCTCCGTCGGAAACTGGCGCCCAGGATTCGTGCCAGCAGGTTCCGCACTCGGCGCTTCGCCTTCAGGCCTGCGCCAGCCAAGTCCCCAAAAAAGCGGCGGTGGCCTGGGCGCAGTTTGTAGCCACGATTGCTCAGTTGGAGACCAAGGGCGTGCGGGGCAATG
>JANXQE010000082.1 GCA_025356925.1 Limisphaerales bacterium
CGTAGCGCCACCAGCCGTCTCCCAGGATGCCAACATACTTTCGCCGCTGAGAATCAATCAGGCAATCCTTGGCGTGGGTATGGAAAATCCGCTTACTGTATCGCTCGACTGGTATGATGATGTCCAAGTCCTGGTGGACCAGGTGGGAAGGATCGTAGTTCAACCCGAAATGCGAGTCGGGAAGAGTCTCCAGCAGGCAATCGAACGTGTCTATTCCTTGCAGGCAGGTGGCAAACCAATTCTCCACTGCCACCTGGATGCCCCGTTCTTTGGCGTGGTCGAGGATCGGTCTAAAGACCGTCGAGACAACCTTTTTGATCATGTCAATTCTGGTCATTCCCGCTCGTGGCAAGCCGGTGATCATGCAGATGGTAGGCACTCCCAGTAGGGCGGCGGCATCAATCACTTTCCTGGCGATGTCCTGGACTTCCTCAGTCTTCCCAACGGCCGCGGAATCCATGTAGTTAGCCAGGCTGCTGATCTCAAGTCCCCGTTCGGCCAGCTTCTGTTTGACTCCATCGGCATCCGCCCGGCTGAAGTTCATCGGGTTGAGCAGTTTGCTATCCGGCCCTGCCATGACTTCCAGCGCGACGATTCCGCACCGCTTGGCCATGTCCAGTGCCTGGTCGAGCGGTAAGTCGCTCAGGCGGCCCGTCATCATCCCGACGCGAATGGTCTTTTTGGGAGGCTGCCTCCGCCGATGCCTCGGCGGCGGTGGCCGCGGAGTTTTGCGCACCCGCCCAACCGGCGGACGCGGCGCCCACGATTCCCGCCGCGTTTCCCAGGAAAGTCCGACGGGATATCCCGGCTGGTGTGTTCGACACAGCGTTGTCCAGGTCAATTGAGGAGTGGGCTGGGCTGTTTATGTTCATGGCTGTGAGCATATTAATGACCGGAAGAGGATCAAGTCTGATAACGCTGCGGCCCCGATCGTTGGCGTTGCGTACGGGACCTCGTCGTCATGATACTGCACTCTACGAACGAGACTGTTTCTTTCCAAACTGGCTCGTAACCTCACAAGTCGAGATACGTTCCTCCGAAAGAATGGCTCTGTCCTGTGCCAAAATTCGTGAACGACATCTGGTGGGTGCCGCCGATCTTGGCCTCCAAGTGGTGAACCTTGCCGGTGAACCCATTCGGCGGAAGCCATTTGGCCATTGCGTCGGCATCCAGGAACGCTCGATAGATTTTCTCAGGCGTCGCGCGGAGCACGCGGTGAAGCCGGATAGTGTTCGTTGCCATGATTTCGGTAGTCCTTTCTAATCTTTAGTCCCGCCTCGGTCAGCACCTTTTCGCAGGCTGCCACGTAAGTGGACAGGGAAACGCCTACGCCGATTGGGACAATGCACAAATCAAGAATCACGTTTATGACCGCTATACGTCTGCCATCTTTTACCGCCTGTCCAGCCCGTATTTTCCACACCCGCCGGCGAGTGCTGCCAGCGTCCGCTCCAGAGACTAGCTGATTCCCCATGGTAAGCTCGCGCTCCTTTCCAGACTACGGCGTGTTTGGGCCCCCCGGCGTAAGAGGATCGGGGAACCTGACGGTCCAGGTCGAGTTAAACGAGTCGTTCGTGTAGCGCTTGCCGCCATCATAGATCAAATCCCAACGCACCTCCACAATGCCATTGGTCGTTGAGCCAGTGATGGTGTGAATGTGCTCACCCGAAGGGGCAGTGAGATCCAGGGAATAAGAGCCAACCGCTTGGGCGAGTTTAACCCGAAAAAAGGCACCTTTGCCGCTGTACACACTACCCAAGGGAAAGAATTGGAGCACGTTTGTCGAGCTGAAAGAAAAAAGCGGCCCCTTCACAGTAATTTCTTCAGCATCGTCGTTGCGTCGACGGAAGCGCCATTGGTCGATTGACAGCTCGGCTTGCAGAAAGTGTGTGCCGGGGGGATCGTAGGTGGTGTTCCAGACCAGGCGGCAGTTTCCGTTGGTGGCTCGCTCGCATTCCTGCAGTTCGGCTGCCTCATTCGAGGAGTTTTCCTTTGGGTCAGCGTCACGGAGCAAACGCAGCGTTCCGACATTCGTCAGGGCGTCATAACTCATGGGCAACTCGAACGTGGCGATATCCGATTCCTTCCCGGTGGTAACCTGGCTCAATGTCAGCATTTGGTCGATTCGGAGCGGAGGCCCGGCAATAGTCTTGTTACGCAGGACCTGGCTGAGGAGCCCTCCCTCTATCTTTGGATCAGCGATTTTGGGAGTGTCGCCTTTTGCGTAAATTCCGGCCAATTCTGCGATGATGCCCTGGCGCCGTTCTTCTTCCTCGCTTTCACGTTCCTCGGCATCTCGTTCCGCCTTTCTTCTCTGCTCCTGCTTTGCCTGAGCTTGCTCGATCCGGAAGGCTTGCGCCGTAGCGTCGGACGCTGCCCGCGGCCATACCATATCGGGATGGTCAAACGGATCCGATTGGAAATACCCGGGCAGTGTATTTTTTGCGATCGAAAATTTTCCAGCATCATCAACGCAATCTAATCCGACCGAATAAAGCACAAAAGCGCCAGGCTCGCAGAGCCGATACCGCAAAGGTTGGCCGTCCATGAAGTCAACCGGGAGACTCTGCAGCACATCCGGGGAGAGAGATTGCAGTCCTTTGGGGTAAGAGCCATGCGCAACGCGATAACGCTCCAAACCGATGGCCGCAATGACAAGTCTGCGCCGCGCTTCGGTCTCGGCGGCGCGGCCGAGGAAGCTTTTCCCTTCGAGCTGAAACGAAAGGCCGATCTGTCGACTATTGAGCAGCGCCTGCACTGCGGAGAAATTCTTGGATCGGAAAAGAGCTGCGTTGGTCGCTCCCGGGAGCACACGCATCTGTAACCAGGCGGAAGCCGTGACGGCGTTTCGCAATTCGAGTTCGCGATCGCGGAAGAACAGGAGCAGGTCATGCTCATCTTTGTACGTGCCGTTTAACCGATACTGAGCTCGCTCCCAACGGTACTTGATGTCAGCCGCGAAGGATGCCGGCGAGCGGAGGGCGTTTTCAAGCGTGTCCCTCAGGGGAGTTCCGGGCGGGGGAGGTGCTTGGCGCTCACGGATGCAGGTGTCCACAATAGCAACACGCGTGAACGCCGCCGTTTCCGGGAGACCTTTGAAAAAATCGGGTGCTTCCCACTCGCGCTGGAGCGCAAGCAATTGCTCTTCGGTCCAATTATGCGCCTGGAGCGCCTGCCAGGCGGCCTTCCATGCCGTTCGGGCAAGATTGAAGCGAACGAGGTGGGAGATGTCACGGGGTTCAGGTTCCCAGGAGGTGGTTAGGCGGGTAAGGGCCAGCAGATTCGTCCAGGCTGCGCTATAACGCTCTTCTCGCAGATCAACGACCATTCTCGCCGCCAATGCCTGGGCAAGGTTCTGAAGCGGGGCCAGGTGCAGTAGCAGCATGGAGCTGCCGCGCTTTGCGGTAAGGGGGAAGTGAATGGGGCCGGCCAAGGCCGCTGCGCAAGCCGAGTCGAGCGTAGCCTGGTTCGTTGCCAGCACCTGTTCAACTGCCGGGAAGAGCTGATAACCTTCCTCTTCTTCGAAGAGGGCTTGTTTCCAGGCGACGACGGCGCACTCAGTGCCGCACGGCTGTAGCAGCACGGTCGGGCGAATATAAATAATATTCGTGAAAGCCGCGGCACGAACCCCGGTTTCGTACTCGGTTGAGAAATCGAAGTCCGACAGATCCGTCTTGAAGCCTTGTTGCCGAAGGCGGCGCCGCGCCTCTTCTGCATCTTTTTGAGCGTCCGGTTCGGCGCGCGAATCCAAAGCGGCTCCGCATACAACCACCAGCATCGAGCCAACGAACAATAAAGAGCGCGGCTTCATAGACCGTCATCGCTTTGATAACTGTTTTCAGTGTTTCTCGGGCAACTTGCGTGCTTTGCCACGAGGTCCTCAAACGTGAGGTGAGCGTAGACACCGACTACGGTTATGCAAGATGGGATCGCGGGCTTCCTTCCGCAGGGCCAAATCGGTCTTATCCTTTTGCTACACCTCACAGGTTCTCAACATTCCGCCGGGAGGGATGGCGCTTAGCCGAAGCTCATATTCATGCAACCGAACCCGGGGCTGAGACTTCCAGATCACTGTTTCCAAGTTTGCGTTTTTCCATTGTTATTCTCCCTTCCAGGTTTCTGCTGGCGCTAACAAACAAAGCCATTCCTTCACTTTGAAGCAAGTTCGCCGAACCAATAAGCCGCCGTTACTCCGCCATCCATGAGGAAGTCGCTGCCGGTGATAAACGCGCCGTCAGTCCCCATGAGGAGTGCGCCGACGGTTCCGACCTCGTCCGGAGTTCCAGCTCGTCCAGCCGCACAGATATCGATCATGCGCCGGTAGCCCGCGCCACGGGGCCCATCCAATTCATCCTTTGCGAGCGGGGTGACGATGATTCCCGGGCTGATAGTATTGATCCGCGCACCACGCTTTCCCCAAAGGACTGCTTCTGCCATCACCCGCAACGAGTTCGCGCGCTTTGAAAGCTGATAAGCCTGCAGAGAGTCCTTCACCTGATCGGGCTGAAGCATCGGGAGATTGAGTAGCTCTTCAACTGGTGTCGTTGCGAGTGATGCGTTCTGGTCGACAGAGAGTGGTGGCAGGCGATGCCCGGACTGTGATGCGATCACGACGCCAGCGCCACCGCGCGCGATAACATTGCCAAATTCCTCCAGCACCAGCGCCGTTCCGTAAAGATCGACTTTCAGGATGGTTTCCGGTGACGCTTGGGAAGGGGAAACCCCGGCGGCGTGGATGACACCAGAAACCTCGCCCATGGACGTGGCCTTCTCAACGAGAGATTGAACCGAAGCACGCAATGACACATCGACTTTCGCGGTAGTCACGTTGAAA
>JANXQE010000101.1 GCA_025356925.1 Limisphaerales bacterium
CGATAAACGCTGGAGCCGGGCGAGCGTGTTTGACAATCTCAGCTGTCTTATGTGACTGTAACATTAAGTTGCAGTTATCTCAACACAGTCCCAGCAAAGCATCTTCTTACCTTCTGGCGGCCAATACAGCAATTTTGCGGCGTCGCCCTCGGTCCCGATTCAAAATCATCTTGCAGGCGACACTCACGCCGTCGTTGCCAGCGATTCCAGCAGAGCGGCTGACTCTATCCTCTGGATCTCACGCAACACCCGTTGGTTCGGTTCAGAGCCGCTCGAGGCTCTCTCGCAAGCGTCAATAAACGCAAACGGATCCCAAACTCCGTCACGCACCAGCCGAGCGGCCAGTTCCAACTCGGACGCGGATATCAACAGAGGAGCGACCTGCAACGCCATTTGGGGATAGGCCGAGTGCCGGCCAACTCTTCGAAACCAGTAGGCGGCGTTTCCAAAGTCCGGTTCACGGCGGTGCATGATGCCATGGACGAACGCGCCGTCGGCGCCTTCAACGTTCTGAGCGATGGCGTGCGCCGCATCAAGATGATCGTGCCACAGGAGGATCAAGGCCCGAACCAGGTCCCGGCGCTCCCGGGAAAGCTCCGACTGCTGGAGCAGAGCCTCGAGCTGCTCCTCCAGGGCCTTTTGCGATTGCACGCCCGGCCGAGGCCCGGGTCCGAGGTCAGCCGCTTCCGTGGAAGCAAAAAACCGTTTCAAATCCAGTGGATTGGACATCGCGTGGAAGATGCCACAAATCGCATCCAGAGGCTACCAGACCCGCGCAACGGGCATTCCTGTCTTGAGCCCGCCTAAGATCTTCACTGGCCAGGGGCCCCGACTCGGCTCATTCGTGCCCTGAATCGTAACTGGCAGACATTTCGAAAACGACCCGCGCGCCGAAAAACTTCCGCGGGTGCAGAAATAAAAACTTTACTACGGCGGAAACTGGGCTAAGGTCAAAGTGGGTCAGCCAAGGCAGCCGACCCCGAATGGATCGGAAAGAGAAGTCTTTTATTCGCTCGCACCAGAGCCGAGTTCCTCGGCGTAGCCTCTCAAATTCCTCAGCAGCCTCCGGTTACCTCGCCCGTTTTGCGTGGACCCGGATCTCTTCTTCGATTCGCTCGCCCGCAGTGTTTGGCAATATATGAACCAAGTGATAACAACAAAACAGGAGATTGTCCCAATGGACCTTCATCATCCGATCCTCAGAGAGTTCCCGGAACACCGCGAAGTGATCCGGCGTTTGAAGGGCTCAAATGAGCACTTCCGGAGCGTCTTTGGTGAATATCATCGTCTCGACGATGAGATTTATCGGATCGAGGAGGAAATCGATTTCGCAATCGATCAGGAAATCGAAGAGCTCAAAATGCGCCGGGCCAAGTTGAAGGATTATATCTACCACATCGTCCGCCACGAGCCGCCCGCCTGTCCGACGTGCGAGGGAACCGGGGTCGTGGCCCCGAGCGCAACTGTCGTATAGCGCCGGCACCGCCGGGCTCACACAGAAATCGAGCGGAGCAAGCCGTCGACGGGGCGCAGATTTTTAGCTGGCGTATGGCAGAACTCTGTCCTGCGTGCGGTCTTAGGCTGCTACTACTTTGATCGCCCTGGACTGGGCGGCTCGTTTGCGCTGGTTCTCGTCAAGCAGCTTTTTGCGGAGCCGCAGATTTTTTGGTGTCGCTTCCACGTACTCATCCGGGCCGATGTATTCCAACGCGCGTTCGAGGGACATCTTGAGCGGCGGGTTTAGCTGGATGCCTTTGCCATCTCCCTGCGAGCGCATATTGGTGAGCTTCTTCGCCTTGCACGGGTTGACTGGAATGTCGTTCTCACGAGCATTTTCGCCCACGATCATCCCTTCATAGATTTTATCCCCAGGCTCGACCATCAGACGCCCCCGCTCCTGGATCATATTCAACGCGTAAGCCATCGCTTCGCCGCTCTCCATGCTGACCAGCGAACCGTTTTTCCGAGCCGCGATTTCGCCACGATCTGGACCGTACTCGTGGAAGAGGTGGCTCATCACTCCGAGACCGCGCGTCTGGTTGACGAGGTCGGTCTCGAAGCCGATCAGACCCCGAGTCGGCACGAGGGCCTCGATGCTGACTTCATTTCCATGGTGACTCATCGTGGTGATGTCGGCCTTGCGACCGGCCAGGTTTTCCATCACCGTCCCCATGGCCTCTTTGGGAATCTCGAGATAAAGCGTTTCGATCGGCTCGAGCAAATTGCCGTCTGGATCTTTGCGATAAATGACTTCCGGCCGTGAGACGAGCACTTCATGGCCTTCCCGACGCATTTGCTCGACCAGGATCGCGATTTGCATTTCGCCGCGTCCGCTGACGTTGAAGATGTTAGGCGCCTCAGTCTGCTCAATCCGTAGCGCGACATTGGTCCGCACCTCTTTCACGAGACGTTCCCAGATATGACGCGCAGTCACCAGTTGACCATCGACGCCGGCCAGGGGCCCATCGTTAACGGCGAACTGCATTTGGATGGTCGGCGGATCAATCGGCACGAAGGGCAGTGGCAAGCGATCCTCGGTGTCGGTGATGGTTTCGCCGATGAACACGTCTTCGAAGCCGGTGAGCCCGACGACGTCTCCGGCATGGGCTTCGGTAATTTCAATGCGCTTGAGGCCCTCGAAGTGGAAGATGGCTGTGATCTTGGCCTTGCTCTTGCGCTGGTCGCCGTGAATGCAGACCGAGCTATCGCCGACTTTCACTTTGCCGCTGTAGATTTTGCCGAACGCAATCCGGCCCAGATAATCCGAGTAGTCGAGGTTGGCGACGAGTAACCGGAAGCCTTCGCCGGCGTGGGCGCGAGGAGGCGGGATATGTTTAATGATGGCGTCGAAGAGCGGCTCCATCGTGCCGGTTACGTGCTTGAGGTCGGACTTGGCGTAGCCTTCCTTGGCGCTGGCATAGATGACGGGGAAATCAAGCTGTTCATCCGTTGCGTGCAGCGAGACGAACAATTCAAACACCGCGTCGAGCACCTTGTGCGCGGTGGCGTTCTCGCGGTCAATCTTGTTGATGACCACGATGGGTTTGGCGCCGGCTTCCAGCGCCTTGCGCAGCACGAAACGGGTTTGGGCCTGCGGACCGTCCACTGAATCAACGACGAGCAACACGCCGTCAATCATGTTCAGGATTCGCTCGACTTCGCCGCCGAAATCCGCGTGGCCGGGAGTGTCCACGATGTTGATGTGAAAATCCTTGTATTTGAACGCGGCGTTCTTCGCGCGGATGGTGATGCCCTTTTCCTTTTCGAGGTCCATCGAGTCCATGAGGCGCACCTCCTGGGACTCATGCTGGTTGGCGCGGAAGGTGCCGGATTGTTTCAGGAGGCAATCCACGAGCGTGGTCTTGCCATGATCAACGTGCGCGATGATCGCGATGTTTCGAATGTGCTGCATATCGTAAATGACCGGTTCGCTCACGCTGCAATAATATCAGCCGCACCAACGGATGCGACCGGGAAACGCTGACCGAAAGCCAGCGGCTTACACTGCGACGGGTTCTGCCGGGTCAAACAGGATGCCGATTTGCGGCCAAAGGTCAAGCCGCGTGTGAGGCTATTTTGGACAGGGATGACTCTCGGCCCGGCCCCGACGGGGCGCGACCGGTCCCCGGTCACAGCGCGTGAGGGTGGAGTGGCAACGGAAATTATCGACGCTTCCAAGTCTGGCGCTGCGCTGCGGGCGAGGGACCACCCGCACTCCGGGGCTGCGCATGAAGGCAAGTTTGGACAGGGGCGCATCCGCAGATGCACCCACTCAAAAATCAAAAAAAACTCCGCAGCGAAAACTGGGGGAAGCGGGTGCCGTCGGCACCGTTGGGTCAAGCCCCCATCCCATCCTCAAACGACCCGGCGGCGATCGGGAAGCAGAGATTGTCGCGCACATATTGGATGCCGTTGGCGCTCGTCGCGTCGAGATCGCGATAGGCGCTCTCGGCTTCGACGATCAGCGGCGCGGTCTTGGTGCCCATCACGTCGCAATAGCGCTTCGGATAGCCCACGTTGATGAGCAACTCGACGTAGCGCGTCATGTTCAAATCCCCCGAGGGGATGTCCACGAATTGCATGGCGCGGTCGGGCCAGTTCGGGGCCATCAGACGCAACGGCAGGCCGGGGCGGATGGTGAAGTTCTTCACATGGCAGGCGTAAATGCGCGGGCCGACCTTGCGGAAGCGCGTTTCCCAATCTTCCCCTTCCCAGCAATGCGACGGATCGGCATTCACGGTGAGGCATTTGTCGCCGCCGCAGATTTGCACCAGCATATTGAATTCATCGGCACACGCCGCGGCGGTGCCGGGATGGATTTCATGCGCGAGGTAAAGGCCGAGCTTGCGCGCGTGGGTGCGGAGCTTGCCGGTTTTTTTCACGAACCGATCCTGGCCTTCCTTGAGCAGATCGTAATCGCCGCCTTTCCAGAAACCCCTCGGATAACCGGTGGC
>JANXQE010000109.1 GCA_025356925.1 Limisphaerales bacterium
TCTCCAACGCGGACGGCACGCGCATGGTCGCGGAAATTTCAGACAACATTATCTATGGAACCAAAACGCCCGTGCTCGTTGAAACGGCCAGTGCCGCTGTGGTCACCGGAGCAAACAACTGGATCCAAACCAACGCCACCATCGGCTCGCTCACCGGGTCAGTGCAGTCGGCTTCGCCTGGCTTCCGCAACCTGGCCGCGCAAGATTATACTCTCTCCAATGGCAGTCCGTGCGTCGGCGCCGCCAACGCAGCCGTGCTGGGGTTCGCGGGCAAAGAGTATTTCCAAAATGAGGTCACGAATCGACGGTGGCGAATCCGCAACGCCGCTCGCGATCTGGGCGCATTTGAGAGCACCAGCACCAATAGCCCGGTTGGGCCCTACGACGCGATCCCTTTGCCACGTTTAGGCGTTGCCAACTCGGGCCCCAACACCGTCCTTTCCTGGCCGCTATTCGCGCAGGACTTTCAGCTCCTGGAATCGGATCTCCGCGCGCCAGTAACGTGGATCCCCGCGCCCGACAATTCTGTCACAACCCTGGCCGGCGTCTCAGTGACCTGGTCCAACACTGGCAAAGCGGCATTCTTTCGACTGAAGAAATAGGCTCGACCTTCCCAGCTCCCCGCAAACATGACGTGAACGAACGGGTGGCCGGGCACCCTCCGAAACAAGTTGATCCCGTGCTGCGCCGGAGTACGTTCGTGACATGGAACACGCGCCCGGATTTCTGAAGTTAGTCACCCAGGAACGGCCTTACGTAAAGGAGCTTACCAGCGATCAGGCTCGCCAGCGGCTCGCCAGGAACCCAGGACTCGTGCTCCTCGACGTCCGGGAGGATCATGAATGGGAAAACGAGCGTGCCGCCCAAGCCATCCACCTGGGCAAAGGCATCCTGGAACGGGACCTGGAAAAGACGGTCCTGGATCTCGATCACGAAATCATCATGTATTGTGGCGGAGGCTATCGCTCCGTCCTAACTGCCTCGGCCGCGCAAAAAATGGGTTATCGGAACGTCTTCTCCTTGGTCGGCGGCTACAAAGCCATGGTCCAGTCGCATTGGCCCATGACAAAGGGGAAGCCTGAGGATTGAATCCAAAGATTAAGAATCTGCGCTACGACCCGACGCCGAACGCGGTCGATCCGACAGGAATCTTTGATTTTCAATTCCTGGATTTCCGTCCCCGGCCGTGAGGTTTCTCCTCCTTTCCCCTTGCCTCACCGGGGTCAAACCGGTTTCCTATCCGGCACACCGAGACACCTATGAAAGAACTCAATATCGGACTCATCGGCTACGGCTTTATGGGCCGGGCTCACTCCAATGCGTTTCGCAAAGTCGGCAACTTCTTCGATCTCGAATACCAACCCGTTCTCAAAGCGGTCTGCGGGCGCGACGTCGAGAAGGTAAAAGGCTTTGCCGCCAAATGGGGCTACGAATCCTTCGAGACCGATTGGCGCAGGCTGCTGGCGCGCGAGGACATCGACCTGGTCGATATCGCCTGCCCCAATGACATGCATAAGGAGATTGCCATCGCTGCCGCCAAAGCCGGCAAAATGATCCTGTGCGAGAAACCGCTCTCCATGAACGGTCCTGAAGGCGTCAAGATGGTTCAAGCCGTTGAAAAAGCGGGCGTCCCCAACATGGTTTGGTACAACTATCGGCGCGTGCCGGCTGTCGCCCTCGCCAAGCAACTGATCGACGAAGGCCGCCTCGGCCGGATCTTCCATTATCGCGCCAAGTTTCTCCAGGATTGGACCATTTCCGAGGACTTGCCCCAGGGCGGAGCCGGTCTCTGGCGCCTCGACGTCAAGGTGGCCGGCAGCGGGGTCACCGGCGACCTGCTCGCCCATTGCATCGACACGGCAATCTGGCTCAACGGAAGTTTCGAGACCGTTACTGCCATGACCGAGACCTTCATCAAGCGGCGCAAACATAATCTCACGGGCAAAGTCGAAAAGGTTGGCATCGATGACGCCTGCGCGTTTCTCGCCCGGTTCCAGAACGGTTCTCTCGCCACGTTCGAATCCACCCGTTATGCTCGCGGACATAAGGCGCTCAATACTTTCGAGATCAACGGCGAGCATGCCTCCATTGCCTGGGACCTTCACGATCTCCATCGCCTCCAGTACTTCGACCACCGCGACGAAGGCCGCGTCCGGGGCTGGCGCAGCATCCATGTCACCGACGGCGACCAGCCCTACATGGGCAAATGGTGGGTTCCGGGTTTGCAGATCGGCTACGAACACAGCTTCGTTCATCAGGTCGCTGATTTCCTCGAAGGCGTCGCCAAAGGCAAACCCGCCAGCCCCACCTTCCGCGACGCCCTCGAGACCCAATACGTTTGCGACGCGGTCCTCAAATCCGCCAGAACGCACAGATGGGAGAAAGTCGCGCGAGCCATCAAATGAAGGTTACGGTCGAGGGTAAGGCGCTTTGCTAAAACGGGGTCCCGGTCTTTGCTACGGACTGGGACAATCCGTCAGTCAGCTCCGGCCCAACTTTGCCGCTTGATCTCCCGACCGGAACGTCTCATTTTTGAACGTATGACACCAATGAATCGACGTGAGATGATTGCGCGCGCCAGCCTGGGCGCGATTGGCCTTGGATTCTTTCCCTCCGCACTTAGCGCGGCCGCCGCCGGCAAGAAGCGAAAAGTGCTCTTTTTCTCGAAGTCGTCCGGATTTGAGCACAGCGTCATTCACCGGCCCGATGGCGAGCTGAGTTTCGCAGAAAAATTGCTCCAGCAATGGGGGCCCGAACAAAACGTTGAATTCACATTTTCGAAAGACGGCAGCTTGTTCAACCGGGAGTATTTGGACCAGTTCGACGCCTTCTACTTCCACACGACCGGCAATTTGACCGAGGCGGGCACCGATAAAAATCCGCCCATGACGCTCGAGGGCAAAAAGGCGTTCCTTGACGCAATTCACCGTGGCAAGGGCTTCATCGGCTCGCATTGCGCCGCTGACACCTTTCACAGTCCAAACTACGGCCACCCGGAGACGCGGTATAAAGACGACGCCCCGGACCAGATGGATCCTTATATCGCCATGCTGGGTGGCGAGTTCATCATCCATGGCGAGCAACAGCGCTCCAGGATGATTCCGGCCGATCCGCATTTCCCCGGCATGGAAGCTTTTCCGCAAGATTTCAGCCCTCAGGAGGAGTGGTACTCGCTTAAGACTTTTGCGCCTGACCTGCACGTGATTCTGGTCCAGGACACCCAGGGGATGAAGGGACCGATGTACCAACGGCCGCCTTACCCAGCCACCTGGGCTCGTGGTTACGGGCGCGGCCGGGTCTTCTACACCAACATGGGGCACCGCGAGGATGTTTGGACCAACCCGACTTTCAAGAATCTCCTCTTCGGTGGCGTTCATTGGGCCACCGGTAATCTGCGGGCGCCTGTTCGCCCCAACATCCGCCAGGCTGCTCCCGGGGCGTCGCAGAATCCGTCGCCTGCGTGAGCCGCGGCCTTTTTTAGGTCGCAGGGTTGGACCCGGCAGCCCAGGGCGGCCAGGCGTGGGCGCAAGGCGGTGAGCTAAGGAGCATGCATCGAGTGCAAGCCCTTAGCCGGCGGTCATCTTCCAGTCCCTCCCCACTCCCTCCCGACGCAAGCGCTTAACCAAGAAATTTCGGGCCTATCGAAGAGCCATTCGGGTTTGACCTCGCTGCCATGCAAATTCCGTTCACGGGTGACCATTATGGCGCGGTTCTAGTCCTGCGGCCGCAAAGCAAAACAGCAGGAGCAATGTGCCGATCACAACCGAGATTGAACCGAGCTTACCCACGCGCTTTCGAGATTAGGCCCTTTCTTCAATGCCACTCGAGTAATTGGCCAACTCCGGTCTCAGGAGCCATTCGCCTCGACATTGGTTTGGCAAGTTATCCAACCCCCACTTGTGAGACCTTTTAGCAATGTTGCCAAGATCTATCACTTTCCCGCGGGCTTGTCGGGCCCAACCCTTTTGAGGACAATTCCAACGAATTGCCATTTTTCCTCAAATGCTTCCTTCGGAACGATGTTGAGTCCTGTGAGCGGGTCGGCAACCGAGACGCCATTGGTTTGCACTCCAAAAATCGTGACGCAGTGGTCTTGCAACGCGTTGAATTTCAGAATCGCAACAGTGATTCCGGCGCTTTTCAACTCCTCGATGTTCTTGAACGCGCGGTATTCCGCGCTTAGGCCCCGCGCCAAAATTAAATTGCCGACTTAAAGGACGATGTGTATAGGTCTGCGCATGCGGCGCGATGATGAATTGGAAGTTATGCTCATCTCAAAATATGCGACTATAGCACCAGTTCTAAATGAGCGAGCGCGCCGTCTTTGGGCGGCGACTGAATCACTTGCCCTCGGCTACGGTGGCGATGCGTTGGTCTCAGCAGCGACAGGATTAGCCAGACAGACCATCCGCAACGGTCGGCGAGAGATTGAGTTGGGGTTAGCCGAC
>JANXQE010000129.1 GCA_025356925.1 Limisphaerales bacterium
CCGAAACGCGAGCGGTTCATCTGAGATCCTCGGGCGCATTGGCATTGGAATAGAAAGCCGCCTGTTCGGGACCCAACACGTACTCCTTCAAAAGATGTTGTCGCAGCAGTTCTCTCGAGAGAGATGTCACTGAAACATCCTGAGATGCCAGCGCGTTCTGCGCTACGACGGCTGCTTCCCTGGGGTAAATCGCCGACAACGGCTCCAGCCGATCTTGATTCAAGGGGATAATCCCTTGCCCCGGCTGGGCCATCCCCGCGAGTTTGCGCAGGTGCACGGCCGTCATTCGGGGCAGATCCACAGCCAGCGCAAACAAATGGGAAGTTTGCATCGAAGCCAGGGCTGCGGCAACACCGCTCAGCGGACCGCGAGACGGGGGTTGGTCCAGCACAAATGCAACATTAGGGGGCGCCCAGGAAGGCACCGCTCGCGCGGAAATCAAAATCGTTTCCGGCCGCAACTCCCGCAGAAGGGCGAGTTGCCTGGCCCACAGCGGTTCGCCGTCGAACAGCACAGTCGCTTTATCGCGCCCCATGCGGCTCGAAAGCCCTCCGACGAGCAGTAGCGCCGTCAACGTCATCTCTGCACTCCTCAATCCAACCTTGGTCGCAAGCTGCTACAAAAGCCCGGGGAAAGTTCACCCCTTTTTCGAGGTTCGCAGGGCTTTGGCGTTGTCTCGAATGTCTCTCGGGTGCGGATTTCGGATTTGCGGCTCGATCGGCCTAGCGTCGGTTGTTGGCGCGTGTCTGGTTGCGAGCTCGGGCGAGCGCGGAGTAACCGACCATTTTCTGGCGCTGCTCGTCCCAGAGGCGGAAGGTGAAGGATTTCAAGCTTGAAAGCAGTGTTACCGGCTTTACCGCCTGGAACAAAGGTTCGGCACGGTGACATTTTTCCAAGTGATAATTAGGAATCCGCGGGCTGAGATGATGGATGTGATGGAAGCCGATATTGCCCGAAAACCATTGCAGGATTTTGGGCAACTTGTAAAACGAACTGCCTTGCAGCGCGGCCTTCACATAATCCCATTGTTCACGCCGTTCCCAGTACACGCCTTCAAACTGGTGCTGCACATAGAAGAGCCATATCCCCGCTGAGCCGGCGATGGTTACCACCGCCACTTGCAGAAGCAGGTATGCCTTCCACCCAAATTGGTTACCTAACAATATGCCAACCAACAAGATGAGCAAGTTTGTCAAATGCACCGAGAGACGTTCGCGCACGCCCGCTTTGGCCGTCGGCAGCCGTTCGATAATCAAAAACAACATCAGCGGCGCGACGACAAACAGAACAAAGGGGTTGCGTGCCAGACGGTAGGAAAAGCGTTTCCAGCGCGACGACTCCAGGTATTCCTGGACGGTTAAAGTCCAGACATCACCGGTGCCGCGCCGGTCCAGGTCGCCCGAGCTGGAGTGGTGCACCGCGTGTTCCCAGCGCCAGCGGTAGTAGGGCGTGAAGCACAGCACCCCCATGATGGTCCCCAACACATCATTCACGGTCCGGGACTTGAAGAAGGAGCCGTGTCCGCAGTCGTGAAAGATAATAAAGACCCGCACCAGAAAACCACTGGCCAGCAAGGCCAACGGCAAGGTAAGCCAGTAGGAAATCGAGAGGCTCAGATACATCAGATACCAGAGTGCGACGTAGGGCACCAGGGTGTTGACGATTTGCCAGATCGCTCGCCACACGGCCGGCTGCTGATACCGGGCCACGATGGTTTTCCAGGCAGGAGTGTTCTGCGCTGGCTGTTCGGCTGACGGACCCGCATCGATTTGCGACTGATTCATGACATGTGTTGTTGGGCGAATTGCTCCCGCGTTTCGAACGGCAAGTGAAACCACCGGGCAGAAGATCGCTTGACTGCAAATGAGACCTATTCTCAGGGTCGTTGATTAGCTTGCCACAACTCGCTCGCGAAACAAGATTTTTCTGGATTCGTCTTGATTCGTTCAGGCGTGTCCTCCCGGGGCGTGTCAGCGATTCGCGAGGAGAAGGAGCGTTCCTGTGATGGCGAGCACGACCAGGATGGCCAGCGTGATTTTGATCCAGCTCTTGGGATATTTACCGGCGATGGCTGCGGTGTAGCCATTGATCACGACCTGGAAGTTATGCGAGCCGTAGTTGTAGGTCAGCAGCCAAATCGGCACCAGGATGTGCTTAAATGTCTGGCCCGAATAGTCGGTTTCAACCTGCAAATTGCGATGAGTGTCGCCAGGGACCTGCGCGGCGCAAAGGCCGCGCACTTCCGCGTCCATCTCCTCACGGGCGGTGTGCGCCGCTGTGCCGAGATCGATTTGGTACCGCTCGACAACCCAGCCGGAAAGAAACCCCGGTTGGTACGCGGTCAGTTCTTTCGTTGGGAATGGCTCGATGCGGCGGAGCATTTCAGGCTGCACGCCACGCGATGCGGGTACCAATTCGTCGTCGAAAAAATGGTCGAGCTGGCCGCTACTCGGTTGCCAGCGGATCTTCTGCACCTGCCGCGTTTTGGTCTCTCCTTGCGAATCGCGATAGGTTTCCTGTTCGTAATAATAATACCCGCTTTCGGCCATCCAGTCGGCGTGCACTTGGGCGTCAAACGTCCAGTAAGGAATATAAAGCCCTTTGACCGTGTCGGTGAGGGCGGCGCGTTTGAGTTGGTTGGGAGCGAACCAACGGGTCCCGTACCAGCGCCGGATCGCGTCGCGCACCTGATTTTCGCTCACTTTCATCGGCAGCAAGCTCTCCGGGCGGAACGCCTCCTTGAGTTCCTCGTACGGCACGAGCGCCGTCGATCCGCAAAAGTCGCAACGCTGCCCGACCCTTTCGGGATCGAAGACCGAGATCGCCTGACAGCTTTGACATTTGACCGAAGTCTTCTTGGCCTGCCAGCCCCGGGCGTCGTCGGGAATGGCGCGCAATCCCTGCAGCAGGTCGTGTTCGACGATGACCTGGTCGCCTGTAGCCGTGAGCTCAACCTGCGCCGGTGACGTCATGCCGCAGAAGGAACACACGAGCGCTTTCTTGGCCGGGTTCCACTGCGACTCGCCTCCGCAGGCCGGGCACGAGAACTTTTGCTGGGCTTTGGCTTCCAATCGGGAGTCGCCTTGCATGGGCACAGCCGCGGGAATTAACTTTTCAGGAATTCATCCAGCGCAGTCTTGGTAATGCGCCACGCTGCCCCAATCTTTTTCCCTTTTAGCGATCCATCGGCCAGGGCTGTCAACACGTCACTCTCATTGACACCCAGCGCTTTGGCCGCATCGGCAGGGCTCATTAAATCAGGAAAACCGCCGGTCCCGGAGGCGGTCGTGCCCGGGGTCACCGGTGGTGGGGGGGCTGATGTTGGCCCTGATGCCGGAAGGGGTGTCTGGCCGGGGGCGAATGCCTGGGCAATCTGTTGCCCCATGGCCACACCTGCGCCGAGTTGAGCCGCGGAGGTCGCCATTCCCCCTCCTCCTCCTTCGGCCATTCCCTGAGCCATTTGGAACTTCACGTAGTCATTGAGGTTTCCGACCGCTGCCATGCTCGAACGCTTATCGATGGCTTGCTCGACCTCCGGAGGAACGGACACGTTCTCAACGATAAAACTCGGAATCTCCAGGCCGTACTTACTGGTCACGGCTGGGTTGATGATCGGCCGCAGGGCTTCGCCCAACTCCTGGTATCGTGAGGCGACATCCAGGACCGGCACTTTGGCGGTAGCAACCGCTTCGCTGAAAACGCTCACCAGGCGCGAGCGCATGGTGTCGGCGAACTCATCCAACCGGAAGTGGTCATCCGTGCCCGCGACCTCCTTGAGAAACAGCTTCGGATCCACCACATGAAAATCATACGTGCCATAAGCACGCACTCGCACGACCCCGAAGTCCGCGTCGCGCAGCATAATTGGGTTTGCGGTGCCCCATTTATTCCCGGTGAAAAGGCGCGTATTGACGAAATACACGTCGGCTTTGAAGGGTGATTCAAAACCGTATTTCCAGCCTTTCAGGGTCGAGAGGATCGGAATATTGTCGGTAGTCAGCGACCACTCACCTGGACCGAAGGTGTCGCCAAACTGACCCAGATACACGAACTGTGCGACCTGCGATTCGCGCACAATGAGCTTTGCCCCACGCTTGATTTCTTTCTGGGTGTCAGGGTGCCGATACGAGATGGTATCCCGCGAGTCATCCTGCCATTGAATGATTTCCAGAAACTGCGTCTTGAGATAATCCATTAAGCCCATATGTTTTGCCTTTCAGTTTTTTCTTATCATCCCTGCGCGGCCCGGATCTGGAAAGTACAAATTCCAGTCAGTTATGTAATGGCTTCCAAGCGCGAGGAAACCCCTTTCTGCAGCGGGCTTCGAGTCCCCAGAGCATCCTGCTGGCACCCTCGGGGTTGTGAGAAACATTACGGCGCGCTTTTGCTATTGATCTGCTCGACCCCGGCGCTATTGTCGCTTACGCTCTTTATCCTGGTAACATGAGTCCTGACCGCGCATTGCAGGAGCAGATTAAGCGTTATCGCCTTATGACCGGCGAGCAACGCCTGGCCGTTGCGCTGGGTTTGCATGAGTTGTCCTGCAACGTGGCGCGCGAGGGGCATCCGTCATCAGCATCCTGATGCGAACGGAGCGGAAGTGAAGCGCCTGTTGCGCCACCGGTTGCAACTGGCCCGGCGATGACCGAACAGGAACTTCTCGTTGATTGTCTGCGGCGATTAAATGGTGCCCGGATCAGCTATTACCTTACTGGCTCGATGGCCAGCAATTATTGGGGCATCCCTCGCACGACCCACGATTTGGCCTTCGTTATCCAGTTGCCGCCGTCCGTCATCGTTAAACTCGTTTTGGCGTTTTCTCCCGAATACTTCATTGATGAAGCTTCCGTGCGGGCCGCGTACCAGCCACCGCACCGGTTCAACGCGATTGACACGCGTTCTGCATTGAAAGTCGACTTCTGGCTCCCGAAGCCCACACCCTTTGAGCGCGAAATGCTAAAACGTCGATTGCGCGTGACGTTGTTTGGCGAGCCTGCCTGGGTTACGACGGCGGAGGATTCAATGCTGCCCAAGCTTCTTTGGAACAGTATTACACCTTCCGACCGGCAATTGGCAGATGCTGCCGGCGTCGTCGCCGTTCAAATCGAGAACCTTGACAGGTCCTATCTTAAGAAATGGGCTGAGATTCTTGGAATTTCTGCTGAGTTGACACGCCTCTTGAGTGGCGAGATTCGGCCGAAGCGTACCTGAGAGCACCTCGCCGGCCGCGGCCTCCGGTTAGTCGTTTCTACTTAGAGATCGCCCGATAAACCCGGAAAAGGCAAAGTACGGGATAGCTCTAGTCCTGCTGTTTTCCTGGCGTTCAGCTTCGAACTCGAAGCCGTAGCGAAGTGAGCGTCGCTTTTTCGGTGGATCCATATGTTAGACTGTGTGTATGAACCTGAATGAGCTATGGACTTTGTTGCCGGCCCGAGAGGAAATGGAGAAAGCATTTGCGACCAAGGATGCAAGTTTTGATGGCGTGTTTTATGCCGCGGTTAAAACGACGGGGATATTTTGCCGACCCTCTTGCCCTTCCCGGCCGAACCTCTGGAATGTGGAGTTTTTTCCGTCGGTAAAAGAGTGTCTATTCGCCGGCTATCGAGCTTGCAAGCGATGCCATCCATTGGAAGCCACCGGGAAATCTCCAGCGTGGGTTCGAGAACTGATTTCACGCGTGGAAGCCGCTCCCGATGCGCAGTTCAAGGCCTCGGACTTGCGGGGGTTGGGCGTTACGCCGGAACGCGCCCGGCGCTGGTTTCAGCAACACTATGGAATGAGCTTCGCTGCCTGGTGTCGTGGAAATCGGCTGGCCGGTGCGTTCATGAGGATTAGAAAAGGAACCTCCCTCGATGAGGCGGGTTTCGACAGCGGTTTCGAATCCCTTAGCGGTTTCCGAGAGGCCTTCAGCCGTGCCTTCGGTGGAGCGCCGGGACGAAGCCGGCAGACTGCCGAACGGGTGGTTATCAGGATGCTCGAAAGTCCCTTGGGCCAGCTCCTGGCGGGAGCCAGCGACAAAGGCATCAGCTTGCTCGAATACATCGACCGCCGGATGCTCGAGCATAATTTCAAATCGATGCGGCACCGATTCGGTTGCGGCGTTGTGCCAGGGAGGCATCACCTCCTCGACCAGTTAGAGGGCGAATTGAGAGAATACTTCGAGGGCCGCCGGCGGGACTTCACAGTGCCGCTCGCGGCGCGCGGCACCCCGTTTCAAGATCGGGTCTGGACCGAACTGCGGCGCATTCCTTATGGCGAGACAATTGCCTATGACGAACTGGCTCGCCGCATCGGGCAACCCACCGCCCAACGAGCGGTGGCCCGGGCTAACGGGATGAATTTCGTCTGTATTTTAAACCCCTGCCATCGCGTCATCGGAAAGGACGGCTCGTTGACCGGCTATGGCAGCGGACTCTGGCGCAAGCGCTTGCTACTGGAGTTGGAACGGACCGGCGCGTTGCCGGGACGGAATGGAAATGAGGGAAGCGGCAATCGCGAAACCGAGAAAGCGGCAAAAGCAGAGCAGGCTTTGCGCGGCTAGCGGGAACCGACGTCACATCCTCGCAGAAACCTGATTCGCGTCGGTGTCGATGCCGATTTCCATTGACGGCTCGGATCGCGTCTGGTTTCGTTTCCGCATGCCTGTGCGCCCGCGCCGCCAACTCATGACGCCATTATTCGGGCTCCTACTCGATCCAACCCTCAGCGCCTTATGATCACTGACCGCTCCTTGAACCGTCGTTCCTTCCTAAAAACCCTCGGTGCCGCCGCGCTGGCGACTCCGTTTTTGACGCGCGGTTTGATGGCGCGCTCCCCCAACGGGGTCCTGCGCCACGCTAGTTTCGGCGCGTCAGGCATGGCCTGGTCTGACCTCAATGAATTCGCCAAATTCAAGGCATTCGAGTTGGTAGCGGTGGCCGAGGTTGATTTGAATCGCACGGCCGAGCTCAGGCAAAAGTTTCCGCAGACTCGGATTTATCAGGATTGGCGAGAGATGCTCGATCAGGAAGCCAAACGGATCGATTCGGTCAACGTCTCCACCCCCGACCATATGCACGCGATCATGGGGATGAGCGCGATGCAATTGGGCAAACATCTTTATGGCCAAAAGCCGCTCGCGCATGATCTTTACGAAGTGCGACGGCTCACTGAATATGCCTGCCGGTCCAAACTGGTCACGCAGATGGGCATCCAGATCCATGCCACAAATCACTACCGCCTCGCCAAACTTCTGATTCAGGCCAATACCATCGGCAAGATCCAAGAAGTCCATTCCTGGTGTCCAAAGTCCTGGGGCGATCCGGAACCCCGTCCGGACCGTCGCGACTCGGTGCCGCGCGGGTTTAACTGGGATCTCTGGCTTGGCGTTTGTGAGAAGCGACCCTTCATCGGCGAGGGTTATTATCACCCCGCCAATTGGCGCAAGCGCCTCGATTTTGGGACCGGCACTTTCGGAGATATGGGCTGCCACATCTTCGATCCCGTGTTTGATTCCCTCGGCCTGACCGCTCCGCTCTCCGTGCGTTCCGAGGGGGCAGCGCCTAATCGGTGGAACTGGGCCATGAACTCGCAAATCGGGTATCTGTTCCCCGGCACGTCCTTTACGACCGGCGATGTGAAGGTGACATGGTACGACGGTGAACAAAAGCTCCCGGCCGACGTCATGGCGCTGCTCGAAGGCGACGAACGGCCCAACACCGGCTCTATCTTCGTTGGAACTCAAGGCGCTTTGGTCCTGCCGCATTGGGCTCGGCCTCTGCTGTATCCGGATAAGAAATACAAAGATCTCCAATTTCCCGAGGTTGCCACCGGCGACCACTGGGGCGAGTTCATCGATGCCTGCTGTGGGAAGGCACAGACTTCGGCCAACTTCGGTTACGCGGGGCCGCTGACCGAGGCGGTACTGCTTGGCGGTGTCGCTTCTCGCTTTCCGCAGACGGACCTGACTTGGGATTCTGCCAATCTCGCGTTTGATGTAACTGCGGCCAACGAGTTCATCCGCCGCGACTATCGCCAGGGCTGGGGAGCCAAAGGCTTGAGTTTACACACTTAAGCGGCCAAAGAACCCGCGCGAGACCTTCCGGGTGGTTTCTCGAGCTCGCACCGGCCTCGCCGGCGAGGGTTGGGTGGGTGCCAGGAGACCCGCGTTCACGCCGCTTCGGCACTGGGCCAGCGTGGGCCACCGCATAAAGTATGCAGCTCTTGGGCGAAGGTTCGGTGATTTTGGTGGAACCGCCGCGCGGGTCGCGCGGCGTGGTTTCCGGCATGAGACAAAAGTTTGGTGCTACCGAACGTCGGGCTTGCCTCGGGCTTGTTTCTGGCTGGCCTCGGTCGGGCTGATTAGCAGGAAGGAAAGGTCTTCTTTAATGAACCCGCCGGTGAGCGATCGTTCGAACACGGCCACCTGGAGGCTGTGCAGGCCCGGAAACATGTTGCTCCCGTAGTTTTCCTCCTGGTACCGCGCCATATCTCTCAGTTCAGAGGGGTTAAACTCACGTGCGTTGAGAAGCGATAAACCAACCAACAGGATACACGCGCACCGCAGCATGCCCGAGCCCATGCCCAAAAAGTATTCACCGCGTCCAAAAATGTCGCTGCCGGTTAACCTGGGCACCAGCCTGCGCTCGAGGATTGAGAACGCTAAAAAGATGAGCAGGGCCACTCCCAGATACGCAACCAGGTAGCAGGAAAGAAGGTCAAACGCGCCCGCGGCTGAGATTAGGCTCCCGGCGGGGTTATAGACTGCGGCACATACCAAAACGAGCGTTAGCCATTTGGCCATGCTGAGCAATTCCAGCGAAACCCCGTGCTTGCGGCCCTGAATGACGCCGGCCACCAGGACAAAGGCGAGCAAGACGTCAAACAGGTTAAAGGGCGGATTCGCCATGGCTCTGAGGTTTATTGTTCCGAATAACTGACTAACAATGTCGCGTGCGGCTGCAGGTACAACATTAGCATTGTTTGTGCCAAGAAAGTGCGACTCACCGTCACCCGGTCGAGGGGCCGAAGCGACCCGCCGGCCCAAACGCCTGAGCGCATCCTCCACAGCCATCATGCCGCCTGAAGGGCCGGTTTCCCAGGCGAGGTGGCGGGTGTTGCAACGCGATGGTCCAGCAGAGCGTCAAGTCCCCATCGGACGGCTGAAAGCTCGATCGTTCAGCCGGCAATTCGCCGGCGCTCATCGTGGAGAAATGAGGATGGGGGTGACTTTTTGTCCGTCGTGAACCCGGCTGCTCGGATAGAGAATCACGGTGGTGCCGGGATCGAGCCCACTGAGCACCTGGGCTTCTGTGCCGCTCGAGCGCCCCACCTTGACTAACTGCAGCTTCGCCCGCCCGTCAGCCAGGATGAAGGCCGCCCACTCTTGTCCCTGACGAAACAATGCTCCGGCCGGAACCTTGAGGGCGTCGTCGGCCTCCCAAACGATGATCTTTGCCTCGACACGGAAACTATCACCCAGATTGTTGCGCTGTTCCGGCGGCGTAATCAGATCGGCCACGGCATTGACCCGTTGCTCCTCGACCCCCAGGGCCGATACCTTTGTGAACGCCGCCGGTTCGACCAACCGAACCCGGCCAATCAGTGGTTCGCTGCCACCCCATTGCTCAAACTCGACCTTGGCTCCCGTGGGAATGGCTGCCCCATCCCGCGACAGAACCTCCACCACGACCTCAAGCTCGGTTGGGTCCCCGATTTCTACCAGGGGTGTGCCGGCAGCCACTACGCGAGCGTTTTCTTCAAACACACGGAGCACACGTCCCGAACAGGGCGCCTTGAGTTCGCGAGCGGCACAGACTCCGTTGGTTTCACCCGCCGCGCCAGTGGTAAACTCCGTGAGTTCCGCTTCCGTTTGGCGCCATGCGCTTTCGGCAGCCGCTTCTTCCCTCGCAGCGGATGCTTCGCGCAATTGGGCAGCCTCTCGTTCTTGGGTCGAGATCGTTTTCTCGCCATAGAGCTTTTCGTACCGGCGCAATTCATTCACGGAAAAAGCGTGGGCTGACCGTGCTTTCTCCAGATTCGCGACCGCGGAATCCCGTTTCGCTTCTAACGTGGTCCGGCTGCGAGCATCCAGGAGAGTGGGGGACAAAGGGTCAATCACCGCTACGACCGTTTCACCTGCCGTGACCTCGGCTCCGGCTTTAAACGGAATTCGCCTGAGCTGGCCGGTTACCGGCGCGGCGACGACATACCGATGCTTGATCCTGGTCTTCCCCTCTTCATTTACGGTGGCGCGCAAAAGACCCCGCGTCGCGACGGCCGTTTCCACGGGCACAGGCTTGGGCCAGAGCCCAGCCACAATAAGTGCCACCAACAACAGCCCCCCCAAGTACGGCAGCCAACGCCGAGCGCGCTGTTTCGTAGAGTTGCGGCGCGCTGCCGGAGAAGTTCGATTCTCAGGCGGGCTCGGATTCATAACGTTTCGAAAGCTGACTCATAAAACCGTGTCACTCGGGCGCCTTGAGCGCGCCGACCAGATTAAGTTGGCTGAGTTTACGCAGCACGACGAGTGCAGAGATGGCTGATGCGACGGTCACAGTCGTGACCGCGAACGCATAGTTGCTGGTCGTAAGAACGAGCGGAACCCGGACCGTTTCTGTGTTGACGGCGCCGAGGATCGCCTTGGCAAACCCAGTTCCGATCAACAGCCCGAACGGAACCGCCACCATGGCGAGCAAGACCAGTTCGGTAATCAACACCGTTCCCACTTCCCTTCGCGAGAAACCAATCACTCGGAGCGTCGCCAACTCGCGCGCCCGTTCGGCCAGAGAAATCCGAGCGTTGTTGTACACCACGCCAAACGCAACCACCATCGCGAAAACGAGATATATCATTTGTATCAAGCCGATGCTCGCGGCGGTGGTTTGACGAAAGTTTTCACGTAACGACTCCTTAATCGCCACCCAGCTTACTCGCGGAATTCGTTTCAGCGCTCGCAGGAATTCGGGCCGATGCGCTTCATCGAGCCGAAAGGTGGCTCCCGTGATGATGTCGCCTTCTCCCAACAGCCGGTTGAGAGCCTGTAGATCCATGTACGCAGCCACTCCGGCAAAGTCCTCTGCCAGACCCGCCAGGCGCACCAGGCGGACGGCTCGTTTGCCTTCCAGAACCTCGACCAAAAGTGTGCTCCCAACCTTCGCTTCGAGCACCTCCGCCAGCTTTGCCGAGATCACCAAACCCGCCGGTGGCAGCTCGATCTGGTGAGAGTGTTCATCGAGCACCCGATTGTGCAGCCCGTTTCTGGGCAGACCCTGAATCGCCACCTGGCGTCGCTGATGCCCAAAGCTGATTCGGGCGAAAGCCTGCCGAAAAGGTTCGGTAGTGACTACTCCGGGCAACCGGCTCAGCAGGTGCCGCACTTCATCGCTGGCCGGTTCGACCAGCCCGATGCCCACATCCTGCCGCTGGATGATGTCCCATTGAAAATCCAGGATTTCTGAGACCCCATCCCGAAAGCAGTTCGGAACGATCAATATCCCCGTGGCCAGCGCCAGGCCGGCTACCGTAAACACCGCTTGCATGGGCCGACGTTCAATGTTTCGGACCGCAATCCGAAAGGTGTGGGACAGCAGCCGGCCAACGCCGGTCCGCTCGACCAACGCCGGTCGATAGTTGGCGGGCGGTTCTGGCCGCATCGCCTCGGCTGGCGGCAGGCGGGCGGCGCGCCGTACCGCCCCGAAAACGCCGATGGTCGCGGCCGCTGCGCTGACCACCACCGCCAGCGGCAGTGCGCTTCTGTCCAGGCGAAAAACCAATTCAGGAAAGCGAAAGAATCGGTGATACATTTCGACGAGCCGGTGACCGAGGAACATTCCGCCCAGGGCGCCCAGCGCCGTCCCGCCGACCACCATGACAAATGCGAATTTTAAATAATGGATCACTATGTGGCGGTTCGAGAAACCGAACGCTTTTAGGATCGCGATTTGTTCCCGCTGCAGGTTTAACAACCGCGAAAGCACCGCATTGGTCATGAAAGCTGCCACGCTCAGAAAGACAACCGGGAACCCAACGGAGATGGTCCGTAGCACGCGGATCTCATCCGAGACCCGAATATGCGACGGGTGATCGCCACGCCCGTACGCACCCCGTCCGCCATAAGGCGTAAGCAGGCGGTCAATCTCAGCGATCACCGGCCGTTCGGAGGCGCCAGGCGCGAGGGTCAGCGTCAGATGGTTAAAGGCCCCATCCAAATCGAAGGCGCGGGCCAATTCTTTGTAGGGCATCCAAAAGGTCCCATAGGTGCGATTGTCCGGTAGCGCGGCACCGGGCCGCGATTCAAAGATGAACTCTGGAGAGAGCACAATTCCGGCGATCCGAAGCTCCTGGCGTTTACCGTTTAGGAGCATGGCGATGTTGTCGCCCGGCTCCAATCGGTTGGCGGTCGCGAAGGCCTCGCCGACCAGCACCTCGTTGACGGCGCCCGGTCCGAGCCAACGGCCTGAGCGAAGGAACAACCGGTTTAATTGCTGGCTTCCGAAGTCGGGCAACGAACGGACCATCCCGCTGGCTGGCTCATCCAGGCCGGGTATGTCCAGGGTGACCTGCACGGAAATGCCGGATTGCACTGCGGCAACGCCAGGCAATTCCCCGATCCGGCTGGCGATTGCATTGGGTGCGCGTTTCAGTTCAACAAATACTTCCGCAAACCGATTCGCCTCGTAATATTCCAGGCGCGTGGATTCCAGCGAATAGATTAAGCTGCGCGCCATGATCATCATCGCCAGACCGCACGCCATGACGAGAGCCACGGCAATGGCCTGCCCCTTCATCCGGCGCAAGTCCCGCCAAAGTTTGCGATCCAGATGAGAGATCATTTACCCCGGCAAAGCCGAAGCTGCCAGAAAACGGAACGGTGGGTTCGGGGAGTCGACATTACCAGTTTAGACTGGTGACGGGCGCGCGCTTCGAGTTGATGTGCACGTCGTGGACCCGTCCGTCGGACAAACGGACAACCCGATCAGCCATTTCGGCCATGACGGCGTTATGAGTGATCACCACGGTCAGCGTGCCGAGTTCCTGGTTCACTCGCTGGATCGCTTCGAGCACCACGATGCCGGTGCGTACGTCCAACGCGCCGGTTGGTTCGTCGCACAGCAGGACCTCCGGTCGTTTCGCTATCGCTCGGGCGATGGCCACGCGTTGTTGTTCCCCGCCGGAGAGTTGTGCGGGGAAATGATCCAGCCGTCCGCCGAGGTTCACCATGTCCAAAG
>JANXQE010000147.1 GCA_025356925.1 Limisphaerales bacterium
CTCAGCCTATGACTGGATGCATCAGGCGATCTGCGCCGATTTCCATGGGCGACCAATCCCTTCTCTATTGTTGGATTCCTCGTGATTCCAGTCGGCGCACCAATCGCCGTTCCAGGCACCCGCTAAACCGTGAACGGTTACCGGCAAAAGAGGATTCGCTGTTTCGATTGGCAGTACGCGGCGGAATATCTGACAGACTTTCTCAATTTATTCCGTACTCCTGCCGAGGCGTCCAGTAGCGGTGGCGGCGCCAGCACCTTTGTCTATCGCTCTCACCCATCAAAGCCCAACGATACGTTGATGGCGATCAACTACGCTTATATGCTAGGGAAACTCCTCTTGGACGAACCGATGTTTGCGGATTCGAGTCTGAAAATCGCGCTGGAAAACATCCTTCGATACGACTCGGCTTACCTGGGAAACTTTCCTGGCGCCATCTCGGGTTAGTCGATAGTTAATAAACCCACCTTTAGCCCTTTAGCGGCCCGGCAGGCTTGCTCCTCGCGTGAGGACCTCGACTTACAGGACCATAGGGTCAGTTCAGTAAGCCTGCGAGGGGACCAAAATCTCGAAACATTGCAGCGCGAACTGCGATCAACCTCAGTGTCAGCGGTGTCAGCGTGTCCGCGCGTCCGCGCGTCCGCAAAAATCCCTATCCATGTGGCCGGACAGAGCAACCTCCTGGGATGACTGTCTTCAAAAATGATATATACGAACGAATAGCCGTAGAAGGAGTAGCCGCGCACGACTTTCGCCTTGGGCACCGAAAGCATGTTGGTGGTGAGCGGATACGTAACTTGGTCCTGGACGATCTGGGGCGCTTGGCCCGGCCACTCGGTATAGACGATGACCTGCACGTCGGATTGGTCAGGGATCGCGTCCAAGGGGATATTCTTGAGCGCATAAACGCCACCCAGCACCAGCACAATCGTCCCCAGGAGGACGATAAACTTGTTCTTGAGCGAAAAATCTATGATGCGTTGGAGCATGAGAAGCGCCCTTAGTGTTGGTGTTGTTGAGGCATCGTGACATCGCTTGGCGGAGCGCCTGAATGTTCTTTGCGCCAGTTGTCCTCCGCGACTTTGCCATGGGGCACAGTGCTGGTGGGCACCAATTCCATTTCGCACTTCGGGCATTTGCCCGGCGTGTCCGACACCACGTCTGCGTGGGACGCCATCGGGCAGGTATAAAGACTGACCGGTAAGGCCTGAGTTTTGTCCGCACTGGCCTGGTTCCTAGGTGTATTTGAGAGGGGTGGTGCCTGCATCACAGGAATAAGCGTCATGTCGCACTTCGGACATTTACCTGGTTTGTCGGAGCGCACGTCACTGTGTTCCGGCATGGGGCAGGTGTAATAGAGCAGCTTGCCGCCAGGCTGCAGTTTGGCCAAAGCGGCAGACGTGACGGGCACCAGCGTCATGCCGCAAATGGGGCACTTGCCTGGATGATCATATTGGATGGAGACGTGCTCCGGCATCGGGCAGATATATTTCACGACCGCGTTTGTCGTGGCTGGAACCATGCCAGGCATTCCTTTTTGTTCCCCACCGGGCATGGTGTTGGTGGCGGTGATGCTTGGGGCAGGTGCGGCGGCCTCTTTGGGCTTGAGCATTTTCTGGATGGCCTCACGGAGTTGGCTTTCCGAATCGAGCATGAACTGGCCAGAGGTGACGATTCGCTCGCTTTCCTGTAATCCGCTGAGGACTTGGTACATGTCGTGCTCGGCCTGCGGCCCGAGTGCGACCGTGCGGGGCTCAAACTTACCCTCTTCCAATGCGACAAAGACGGTGTTCTTCTCTCCACTACGCAAAATGGCCATATCGGGCACCAGCAACACCGAAGGCTCCAGCTCGGAGACAACCTGAACAGTAGCGAACATGCCGGGCTTGAGGAAGTAACCGGGATTGTGAAACTCCATCCTCACGCGCGCCGTGCGAGTTTTCTCGTCCACATTCGGATAGATGTATGTCACGCGCCCCCGGAACTCCCTGTCGGATAAATAGGAAAGCGTGACGGTCACCTCCTGCCCCAGTTTGATGTAATCCAGGTCCTGCTCATAAATCTGAGCCTGAACCCAAACCAACCCCAGGTCTGCCAACCGGTACATCTTCATGCCCGCATCAACCATCTGGCCTTGAACCACCATCTTGTCCATGACGAAGCCGTCTATCGGTGCCTGAATGCGCAAAGTCTTGCTGGGTTGCCCGGTGCGCTCCAGTTCGGCGATTTGCTCGTCTGAGATGTCGAAAAATTTCAGCTTGGTGATCGCGCTGGTCTTGAGCGGATCCGAGCCACCCGCTCTCGCGTCCATCGCAAGCAAGTATTCCCGTTGGGCACTGTAAAGCTCCGGTGAATAGATCTCGAACAGCGGGTCGCCGCGATGGACCTGCTGGCCGGTGGCATCGACGTAGAGTTTCTCAATCCATCCTTTGAATTTGGTGGTCACATCGACTAGCGCCGTTTCGTTGTAGTCGATTGCACCCACAGTCCGAATTATTCGACGCAACGGTCCGCGCGTGACAGTCGCCGTGCGGATGCCCATGGTTTGGGTAGTTGCCGGGTCGACGGCGATGGTCTGTGACTCGGCTGCAGCCGCTTCATCCTCATATACCGGCACCATCTCCATCCCCATGCTATCTTTGCGCGGCGTGGGACTGATTTCCCCTGGGGTCATGGTGGATTTGTAGTATTTGACCTTCCGTTCTCTAGATACGGTCGCAGGCCCACTCTTCGCGGTCGTAGTTGGTTTCCGGATCGGCGTTAGCTTCATGCCGCAAATCGGGCAGTTTCCAGGCTTGTTTTGCACCACTTGCGGATGCATGCCGCAGGTGTAGAGGGTTTTGTTAGCTACCTCACCGGTAGCGGAGGTGTTGCTAGCTCCACAGCCCGTCAGCAACGAGGTGGCGGTGCCCGCGATGGCGAGCATCAGCACGAAAAGGACGAACTGTTTCACATGTTTGCTTTGGATTGTCATAAGAATTTCAGCTTAAAGTCCTGGCGGGTGGCAGCGCGTTTACATTCCACTTTGATTGCCTTTCCTAGGAGTGGCAGAAGGGGTCATGCCCGCAGGCTTGGAACCCATCGGTGCATTGGAAGGCGACATGCCTTGAATGATCAGCGAAAGCTCAGCCAGGACCACCTCCCGTTGCGTGCTTGCTTCTACCTCGTCCAGCTTAAAACCAAGCAGGGTGCGCTCGGCGTCGGTCAAATTGAAGAAATCGATCTGGCCCGCAAGGTAGCCCGACTGGGCTACTTCAAGCGATTTGCCCGCTTTGGGCAAGAGCTGTTCGCGCAGAAGCACCAAGTTGCGGCTGGCCTCGCGATACAGGTAGGATTTCTCAGCAAAATCCACAGCCAATGCGATCTGTTCGGCCGAGAAGCGCGCTTCAGCCGAGAGCTTGTTGGCCTGTGCTTCGGCAATCTGAGCGGCGATTTTGTCGCGCCATATCGGCAGCGAGAGGGTTCCGGGTCCTCCCGGCAATCGATAAAGCGTCGGGTTCATCTTCACGTCGGCCATGAAGCCGAGGCTAAAATCGGGCAGTCGCCCTTTTCGGGCCAGGATGATGGAGGCTTCGGCGGCGCGAACTTCGGCCTCCATTCCTTTGAGGCGCTGATTCTGAGCGAGAGCGGTCGCAAATAATTTATCCGACGTCATTTCTAGAACGGTGGACTCGAAGTGTCTCGGTATTGGCGGCGCCGGCTCTTCGGCTTTCATCCCCAGAGCCCCCTTGAACTGGGCCACCAGCGAGCTGCGCGAATCTTCCAGGTTGGCGATTTCATTACTGAGTCGATCCTGCTCGATTTGGGCGCGCAGCACGTCCTGCAATGTGACCTTGGCAACCTCGTTCTGGGATCGGGCGAGTTTCTCCAAATCGCTCAGCAGTTGAAGGGTTTCCTGGTTCACCCGGATTTTCTCAGCCAGGAAATAGAGCTGATAGTAAGTGCGTTTGACCTCGAACGCACTGGCGAGCACGGCGGATTGGAAAGCGAAAAACTTGGCTTGGCTTTCGGCGGAAGCGACCGCAGCGCCGACCCGGAGCTTTTCCGGCCATGGAATGTTCCCCATCAGCCCGGGCATGATTGAGGTGACCACGCTTTGGATGTCCATCTGGAACGTCAATTGCGGATCGGGAAATGACCTCGCTTGGGTGATGCGCTCGACCGAGGCTGCCCAATCGTAATACGAAGCCTCCACTTGCGGTTGGTTGAGCATGGCGAAAGCGAGATAATTGCTCAGGCTGGAGTCGGTGGTTAGGACTGGCAACACCGGTTGTGCGCCATGAGGCCGATAACCGGCGGCGATTGCTTCTGCCTGGCGGCGCGCCTCCTTCTCGGCTTTGGTCGGAATTCCCTTGCAGCCTGCCAACAGCAATGCCAGTGCTGGGATGGCCACAACGGCTGAGTTGCGCATCACTTTCACACTAATCATAAAATTCGAACTCGATAGTTGCATTATCTCCCCATGTTACGCCGCAGACTGCGCTTTCCTCTCAGAATCAACAAGAAGAATTGTAGGAGAGAGCGAGCAGAGCGCAGTCGGTTGTCTAATGGCGTTCATTTGGTTTGGGTCACGGCAAAAAGGCCGAGTTCAATTCTCTGATTGTTCGTGTGTTGCGTGGGAGTTTTTGCCGAACAAAGCGCCCCAGTTGAGATGGTTTCCGATCTGGATCGTGAAGACGCTGTCGGCTTCCCGGCGGCCGGCCACCGGGAGCTGTGCACCAGTGCGAAGCTGCCAGCCGCTCCGCACGTGCCAGAACGAGAGACCCGGCGCGACCGATGTCGTGTGCCGACCCAAGAGGCTTTCGCGAAAACTGTGCTCTCCAATCAGTTCGAACATCGGCGCGGCGACCCACTTTTGAGCCGGTCGAGCTGGAGCCACTTCGCCAAATTTCACTCCGTGAATGAAGGAGTAGGCAAGGCCGACGCCATATTCGAACCAAGTATCACGGTCTCCGAGCAGGTTGTCGCCCACTGCGAGGTTCACCACGGCGCTCCAGTTGCCCACGGCTTTATCGGCAAAAAGGTATTGTGTAAACGAAGTGTTGCCGCTGCCCAGACCATCGGACTTGCTGCCAGTGGGCAAGCCAAACCCGCTGGCGGTCGAGATGACAAAATCGGGTTTCATCAGCAGCGCGTATTTGAGCGGCGAGACTTGCATGTCGCCCAGGCCCATGACTCGGCCTTGCCCATCGGGCGCTGCCATGTTGGAGACAGGCAGGAACAATTCGAAGCCGTACCGGTAGCTCTGGCTGCCGTAGGCCAGTTCGAGTTCGCCTTGATAGCCGGAATGTTTGACGCCGTTGTCATCCGTCATGCCCTCCAGGGCGAAGAAATTGAAGCGTTGCTCGTTCTCGATATGAGCATGGTGGAGGATCGTTGGGTCGAGAATTGCGCCGGAAAAGGGCGCGCCGAGCTCGTGAGCGAACAAGAGGGCTGGAGTTGTTATCGTTCCGGCCAGAAGCAGAGTACAAAGATTTCGGGAGCTGTTTTTCATGTTCGATTCGTTGGGGACAGCCGGCTGCTATTGGGTTACCGGCTTGGGGCGCAGCAGGTCGAAAATCGCGTGGACCTCGGCCTGCGTATTTTGCCTGCGGACGAACTCCAGTGGATTCTGCTGGAAGGTTTTCAGGCACAACGGGCAGCACAAGGCCACCATCTGCTCTTCAAACTTGATTCGCGTGTAGCCACTGCTGCCAGCGACAGACTTGCCGCAAACGGCGCATCTTTCACCGCCGCCATCTAACTGGCTCACCATCACATCATCAATGCTCATAAGCCTGGCCTCCTCAGTGCTCCGGAGCGTTCGGAACCTGAAGATAGACGTGGTGCGCCACCGGTTGGCCTAATACCGCGTGATAATGGATCCGGACCGACCTTCCAGATTCCACCTCGTTGGCGCGAATGGGGATTCCGTTCTTCCAAAATTTCGTGGTCTCCTCGTAGCCAAACACGACAGGCTGGGATGGCTTGAGTGGAACCAGGATGAGGCGGTGCCCCTTGAGATCGATCGACTGTAATGTGCCGTCAAAGGTCAGGCCATGCACTGGGCCGGGATAGCTTTGTGTTGCGCACCCGGCCCAAAGCAGACTCGCTAAACCCAAACTGGCGAGCACCTCGAAGGCGAGGGCGGTCTTCCGGTTGGTAGCGCGGTCCATAGGCCTTTGGAATTACGTGTTGCTCGCCGATGATTGTTTCTCGCTTCAAGCGACTACTTCAGCGGCGCGACTTCGATTTTCTTTTCCATGCCTTTGGTAGCTACGTCCCCGGCGCCTTTCACTGAACAGCAGGCGAGGTTCTCGGCGCCGCAACTGCTGCATTTGTGGTTGCCGGTGGATTGCTTGGCTTTGCCGGTGCCCACGACGGCCCAGTCCGTACTACAGCCGCCGCACTGATGATGCGCGACAAGCTTAGTCGTCTGACCCATAAGAGTCCTCGCGCCTAGGCCTTTTGAGTTGGTATCGGCCTGGGCAACCCAGGCATCTTTGCATTTTGGACACGCCATTGAAGGCGCCGCCACGGAAACGGGAATTGTCTGGGCTCTGCGCTCGTTTAACTGTGCGCGCACTTTCGGCGATGCAGTAATACCGTCATCTCCGGTGGGTTTGTATTGGGCTTGCGCCGTTCCGGCGATCAGTGACAGGGCAACGCTTGCCAGTACCGCGATCATGATGTTGGTGTTTTTCATATTAACTTTTCTCGTTTATGTTCCGTTTTGCGTTTACTCGATGGTTATTTCAGAGGTGCTAAATTCAACTTGGTATCCGTGCCGGGCGTCCAGACT
This sequence comes from Limisphaerales bacterium, assembly GCA_025356925.1. Classification (GTDB taxonomy): domain Bacteria; phylum Verrucomicrobiota; class Verrucomicrobiia; order Limisphaerales; family UBA8199; genus JANXQE01. The sequence continues at coordinate 6,782 of JANXQE010000147.1, forward strand.
GTGACTGACTGCGTTGGGCCATTAGGTGCGTGCAATTCAATTACCTTCGCGGAGCCATTCCTGACAGGCGTAGTTTCGCCACCGTTCTGAGATATCGGTGTCCAGATGGTGACCGTCTGAGTCGTGTTGTTCGGTGCGTGCAGTTGAATTACCTTGGCAACGACTCCTTTGTCTGGTGTGGTTCCGCTTGCGATAACAATCCCGGCGCTGCCAGCAAAAGCTGTAATGGCGATTGTCAGGCGAGCGAGGTTGATACTGCGAATGGTCTTCATTTTTGTTAGTTTTCTTTTTCGCGCGGGCCGTGACTACTTCAGGGGTGCGACCTCAAAAGACTTGCTGGCCGGTTGAGACACGTAGCCGCGCGCAAGCTCCGGAAATTGTTCCAACATTCTCGGACTGTGTGCCAACGCACGGTTCTTGACCACATCGGTAAGTTGATTTTGTCGAGTGTGAGACTTTGCGGACGCAGCGGTTTTCGATTCTTCGCCGCGAGCTAACTCGGGGAACTGCTCACGCATTCTGGGACTCGCCGCGAGAGCGTGATTCTCTTTGATGGCCGAAAGAGCACTGTCGGCACGCGGCGTGGATTCGGTTTGTGACGACGCTTGTCGTGTGAGCGACGGAAACTGTTCCCTCGCACGTGGGTTGGCGACCACCGCGCGATTGGATAAATCCGCCGGTGAAAAGTCCACGGCCCTGAGGTTCTGATTAGCAGTCAGGGCAGCCGCGGCGAATGTTCCCGCTAGGAATGCTTTTGTAATTCTCATATTCAAATCTTTCGTTGAAGTTGTCTGTTGGCGAGGTTCTCGCCCTTCTATCCTTGCTACGCCGCAGATCTGGCTTAACCCTTGAACCAATCTTGCCAAAAGCTCACCGTTTTTTGTCCACGTCCCCCAAGCAATTGCCGAGGCGAGGATGGCGGTACTATTGGGCAAGGGAGTGTGGTAGAAGG
>JANXQE010000162.1 GCA_025356925.1 Limisphaerales bacterium
AAACTGTTGTGTGAATGTGGGAATCAGTTAAACGAAGGAAAACTCATGAAACACGAGAACCTGAAGGAACGAACCAAGAGGTTCGCTTTCAATGTCATTAAGCTTACGGAGACTTTGCCACAGGATCCGACTACCAGAGTATTGGGCAGGCAATTGCTGCGGTGCGGCACCTCGGTGGGTGCAAACTACCGGGCTGTTTGCCAAGCCAAGTCCACGGCCGACTTCATCGCCAAGTTTGGCACGGTAGAAGAAGAATCCGATGAGTCTGGTTATTGGTTGGATTTGCTCGTGGCGGCGGGGAAGCTCGATCCTGAACCTGCAGATCCTCTTCTCCAGGAAGCAAATGAACTAACCGCAATCGCGGTGTCCTCCATCTGTACCGCTCGAAAATCAGGAGGTCGTGGATGACTCACAAGCGTGCCGCAACCCCGCGTCCGCATCAGTTTTCGAGTCCCCTTGCCAGCGGTCCTAACTCCGCACTCGAATGAGTTTTTTGGCCCCTGCTGCTTTTGTGTTCGGGGCCGCCATCCCGGTGGTCGTTCTCTTCTATTTGCTTAAGCGCAAGCGGGTGGTCAAGCTGGTTTCCAGCACCTTGCTCTGGCAACATTTTTTGGCCGAGACCCAAGCCAGCGCGCCGTTTCAGAAACTCCGAAAAAACTGGCTCCTCGTTCTTCAGCTCGTCGTGCTGTTGTTGGCGATTCTTGCGCTCTCGCGGCCGTACTTTGCCGCGCGCACCGTGCCCGCCCAATTGCGAGTCGTCATCCTGGATGCGTCGGCCTCGATGCAAGCGACGGACGAAACACCGTCGCGCTTCGAGAGGGCTCGAGCCGAAGCCCTCAAATGGGTGGACAGTCTGGCCAATAACGACCAAATGGTCATTCTGCAGGCGGGGGCCAACACCGAAGTCAAACAATCCGCCTCCAGCGAAAAGTCCGCGCTGCGCCGCGCGCTGCTGGCGTGCGCCTGCTCGGACGGTCCCACCCGGCTGGTTTCCGCGCTCCGGATGGCTGAGTCGCTCGTGCGTGACCAGCGGGGCGCCGAAATCCACCTCTTCAGCGACGGGGCGGTGCCGGAACTAAGCGAATTTGACAACAAAGGACTCCCTTTGGTGTACCATCAGGTCGGAAAAAGTTCGAACAACATTGGGATCACGGCGCTGGACGTGCGGGCTAATCCCGAGGACGCGCATCAACGGGCCATATATGCCAGCACCGCCAACTTCTCCTCGAACAGCGTCCAAACCGATCTGGAACTCCTCCTGGACAACCGGCTGGTTGAGACCAGGCCTCTGACGATCCCAGCCGGGGAAACCTCGCCCCAGGTTTTCCTCGCCGCTCAACCGCGAGATGGCATTTTTACGTTGCGGCTCACAGCCAAAGATGACCTGCCGACCGATAACGAAGCTTCCATTGTCAGCTTGTTGCCCAAACCGGTTAAGGTTCTGTTGATCTCGCGCGGGAATCGCCTTTTGGAAAAAGCCCTGCGTGCCGCCCCGAATGTGGAACTGGCGACCAGTTCCGGCCTCACGGAGCCGGCCTCCGGCTTTGATTTTGTGGTGCTGGATGCCGTGACACCGATGGTCTGGCCCAAAGGCAATGTCCTGGCCATTCACGTGATGAACACCAACTGGTTCCCGGAGGTGGCGACTCTGGAGGGTCCAGCGATCGTTGACTGGCGGTCCGCGCATCCGTTGTTGCGCTATGCCGCCTTCGACAACGTGCAGGTGGCGCAGAGTTTTGGGGCGAAAGCGCCGAGTTGGGCCGTGTCATTGGTGGATTCGCCGCAAGCTCCGCTCATCTTAGCGGGCGACCTTGGCCGGCAACGCATCATCTGGATCGGGTTCGACATCCTCGAAAGCAATTGGCCGCTCCGGATTTCTTTTCCAATTTTCATAGCGAATGCCGTCGAATGGCTCAATCCGGCCAATGCCCAGGGCGGCCAACTCCTGGTGAAGGCCGGCGATGCCTTCCGCCTGCCTTTGACGAGCCCGGAGAAGGAAGCGCAAGTGACGCTCCCCGATGGTCAGGTCAAAAAAATCCCGGTCGACCCCGGCGCGAACGAGTTGGTCTTTGGCGACACTTACAAGCAAGGAACCTACCGGCTGCGCGTGGGGACCAACGAGACCGTTTTCTGCGTCGACTTGCTTGATGCGGTCGAGAGCAATATCAAGCCGCGCCGCGAATTGCAGTTGGGGAAATACACCAGGGTCGCTGCCACGAACCAGCAGCGCGCCAACATGGAACTCTGGCGCAGTATCGCCAGCCTGGGACTATTGGTGCTGTTGATTGAATGGTGGTACTACCATCGAAGAACGGCATGAACGAGCGGGGAGATCGCTAACCTTTCTGGCAGCGTGCCCCCGACCTCGGTTTAAGCTGCCTCACCCGGACCAGAAAGATGAGCGTGAAATCCCTCGTGATCGGTTGAGAACCATCTCACGGGAACCGCAGGTCCGCGTCGCTGGGATCATTAAGATAACCAAAAATCTGCAAGAGGTCGAGTTTGGTACCCCCGCCCGGAATTGAACCGGGATTTACGGTTTAGGAAACCGCTACTTTATCCATTTAAGTTACGGGGGCAAGATCACCCACGCGCAGAATAATACTGACCGACAGAAGGGCTGACAAGTGGAAGGCATCCCTTTGTTTGAGACTTATCCCTGCGCTCGAAGGCGTCGATTCCGGACAGTCCGGGGCAAAGTCAACCGGTCATGCAAAGCGACCTTGCTGTCCGCGCCAAGCCTGCCAAAGCAAACGCCCGAGCTAGCCAGAATTAGACCATTCCCTGCTCAGCCCCTCGCTTCGGCTGCGTGAACCCCCCGAGAATGCGCTCGATCTGCACCCGATGAATGGCCATGTGCCCAGGTGCCAGGGCGTGCCAGCCAGCCGCGTCCAATGCCCCGAACCACGGATGAGCGTAGCGCAACGCGGTTTTTAAGTCGGGAACTGACGCGGCTAGTGCGAGAAAATCATCGCACGACTGCTCATACTCTTTGACAACGGCGGCGCTTGCCTGTGGACCTGGTTTTACGGCAGCGGTGCTCGCTGTCCCGGTCGGCTGAATCCCCTTCGTCAGCGCACTAATAACGCGGATGAACCCGCGATGCACAATTCGCAGGTGATCGAGTGTCATCCAAACCGACCAGTAGCGACTGCTGTCCTCCAAACCCCGTGGACGGGCGATGAGAACCCGACGTGCTCCTGAGTCGCCCTCACAGGAGCCCGCGAGTTTGCCAATGAATTCCCGCTCCTGTTTAAAACGGGCGGTGAACCAATCGCGGTTGCCCGTCCGCCGCCGTACGGCAAAGCGCAGCCGTGCCACATAGAGTTCGGCCTTCGGAAGCCCTGCTCCGGGCGGCGCGAGTTTTGGTTCAGTTTCCGTCATCACGGAAATACACCTATCACATCACTTGCAACATGCAAGTAGTATTGCTTGTTGTTTGCAAGTAATTGTTGTGGCAGTCTTGGACCATGTCGAAAACCAAGCGAAAATCGGGCGCGCGAAGGATTGAGCCAGCGAGGCGTTCGCCCTGCCCGCTGGCTTGCTCGCTCGACCTGGTTGGTGACCGATGGACCTTGCTGATTATCCGAGACCTGCTGCTCGGGCGCTCGCGTTTCCGGGATTTCACCGCCTCACCCGAAGGCATCCCGACAAATATTTTGAGTGACCGGCTGGAGCGCCTTTTGCAGCAGGACATCGTCGAACAAATTCCTGCCCCGGATGGCTCGAAACGATTCGCTTACCGCCTGACCGAAAAGGGCCACGCGCTCCGATCCGTGCTGGGAGCCTTGCGTGACTGGGGACTGGAATGGCTCAAAGGAACCCAGGTTCTGCTCGAACCGAAGCGACGCTAAAGCCCGGAACTTGATCCGTTTAGGAAATAGCTGGGGGATCTGCGGTAATCAGTTCGGTGGTGTGGATGCGGCCGTAATCAACCGTCAGAGTGCCCGCATCAAGTTCACTATAAATTTCAACGAACTTGTGATCCAAGCGTATGTCCTTCCAGGTATAGTTGTAATGACTTTGGACCGGCGCCGGAATGACGGTGTCGATACAAACGATGGAGGTAATAAAACGCGAATCGTCCCGTTGCATGTCCGCGAGTTTCAAGCCATGCAACGGGCTGCCTTGATCAATGATGTGACGAACGGTAATCACGGCCGGAAACAAAATCAGACGGTCAAATTGGAGCGTGAGTGGGTAAAAACGCCGCAACACCTCTCCTTCCGTGGTCGGTTCCTCGCGCATGAGCATGATGCGAAACTCAGCCTCAGCCATGGCTTGATCTCGAAGATTGGCGATGCGGAACATGAGTGCGGGCTGGCCGTTGAACGGCGCGAGAACGAGGCTTTTGCTAAATACAATCCGAGCGATCGGGCGGGAGAACCGGATGAAGATCAGGCCGGTGATGATGGCCATGCCGAACATCCCGACGATGATTTCCGCCGTGGCGACGAGGTGCCCGTAGAAGGTTTGAGGATACATGTGCCCGTAGCCGACCGTGGCCAGCGTCTCCACGCTGAAGAAAAAGCAATTGGCCCACGAGAGCGACTCCATCCCGGCAATGCATTGCGGACGTAAATAATAGCCAATCGAAAAGAGAACATTAGTGGCCAGATACACGCCAAAGACGAACGCTGAAAACTGAGGCCAACTTAGCGTCAGCAACCAATGGTAGCCATCGCGCCACTCCCGCCGTTTGACGTTAAGCTTGTGGAAGTTTATTCCGCCGACTGCGCCGGTTGAGTTTAAGTTGTGCTGCGAGCTCATTTTTTATAACCGTGCTGCTGAACCGAATCTTTTGAATGAGGAGGGGGTGTTCAACTCAGGGTTACGCCCACTCCAAGGTATTGTATCCATCGTGCCTTGGGCTGCAAGCCTCCCGGAATTCGATCTGGCACCGGGACAATCGCCCGGTGGACGCACTAACTGAGGGAATCTCGCACCAGACATCAGCACCGGAAAACCCGCTGCTTTCTGCGCTTCCGCCTTTTTCCTGCCATCGGCAATCAACTATTAACATGGCACAGTTTACGCTACTTATTCACTCCGATCGCCCTGTCACGCGGCTGAGAGAAATTCAGTCGCTGCGACCACGTTCGCCCATCCAGGACGCCAGACCCATCTCGCAATCAACAATCAAGATTCCAAGCGACTCACTCATGTCTCTCTTCTCTCGAAAGGCGCCATTTTCCCCCGGGACACTGTCCCAACCCGTCCTTCCTTTTCATCCAAGCTTGAAGTCCGATCCAGTGGAAACGGCTTGTTTAGCGCGGGCCCTTCAGCACAATGGCAAGGTGCGGTTTCGAGCCAACGCGTCGGTAATCCTGTCGGCCCTGTTGTTAGCGGGGTGCGCGTCACCCACACGACGGAATGCGGCCCAGGCTCCGATTTGGCAAGACCTCAATGCAGTTGTCCCGGCCAGTCCGGTCTTTCCAGTTGGCGGGCCGGTCGAACCGACGCCAACGGTACCCCAGCAACCTCCTGCGCCCATTAATGCGCCGTTTATTCAATCGACCGATACCTGGATTCCTCTTCCGCGCTGGTCACGAGCCAACAACCTGGGCCCCCCGGCCCAGCTTGCGGCGCGGCCGTCACCGACGTATGCCTTACAATCGACGAATGGCGTCTTTGTGCTCCGCGCGGGCAGCCAGTTGGCGCAATGGGATGGCCTGGAAGTGCGGCTTGGATTCGCGCCACAATTGATTGATGGCCAGCCCTATGTGCATGCCCTCGACCTGGTCAAAACAATCCAGCCGCTGCTTCTGTGCGAGCCAGTGCCGGCCCTGGGTCCGAATCCGGTCATCGTGATCGACCCTGGCCACGGTGGTGAGAATGCCGGAACCAAAAGCGTTTTGGGCAACCACTATGAAAAGGAATTTACCCTCGACTGGGCCTTGCGCCTGCAATCGCTGCTGATGGCTAACAATTGTAGGGCATTTTTGACCCGTTCGAACGACACCGACCTCGCGCTGTCGAACCGAGTTGCCTTCGCAACGGAACACAAAGCCGACCTCTTCATTAGTTTGCACTTTAACTCCGCAGCGCCCAATGAAACGGAAGCCGGTCTGGAAACCTACTGCCTGACCCCGGTCGGGATGCCTTCCAGCCTGATCCGCGGATTCCCCGATGAAATGCGGCAATCCTTCCCCAACAATGCTTTTGACGCCCAGAACCTCCTCCTCGCGCTCCGAGTTCATCGTGCGCTCCTGCAGGTCAACGGTCATCATGACCGCGGCATTCGGCGGGCGCGGTTTCCCGGCGTGCTCCGCGGCCAGCAGCGGGCCGCGGTTTTGGTCGAGGGAGGCTATCTCTCCAACCCGCAGGAGGCGCGTCGGATTGCGGATCCCGCGTATCGACAAAAACTCGCCGAGGCGGTCGCCAAGGCGCTATTGCCGAGAACCAGTGCCGGTACTGCGCTGGTGGCACGCAGCGCCCAACCAAGGGAGATCGATCGCCAGCTAACCCCAGCGTCGGTTGGTGAGAACGAGACGAATGCTCAGATTCGAACCGCGCAGCTCCTCAGGGAGGCACCAACCCAGGGTTCGGAAGCGGAAGTCCCCGACAAACCAGCGCAAGCGCCTTGAGCACCGCGGCCAAATCCGGACGCGGAGCCTCGATCCTCGTAACCGGCGGGGCCGGGTTCATCGGCTCCCACCTGGTGGAAAGATTACTGCAAGAGGGGAAATCGGTCGTCGTCATTGACGACCTATCGACTGGTTCCCTCGACAACTTGCGAGCTGTCGCAGCTCATCCAGCCCTGCGGGTTATCCAATCGAAGGTGTCGACCTGCGCGGATCTTTCGCGAATCGTCGCGGATGCGGAATCAATTTATCACCTGGCAGCGGGTGTCGGAGTCGAGCTGATCGTCAACTCGCCCATTCGTGTGCTGCAAACGAACCTCCACGAGACAGAAGTCCTGTTAAAGGCGGCGGCGCCTCATCGTGTGCCGGTGTTGCTGACTTCTACTTCGGAAGTTTACGGCAAAAGTCAGAAGCCGGGGTTCAGCGAAGACGACGATTTGTTGATTGGTCCGCCGCATCAGGCGCGCTGGGGCTACGCCTGTTCCAAGCTGATGGACGAGTTCCTCGCCCTGGCTTACGCCAAAGAACATTCCTTGCCCGTGGTCATTATCCGGCTGTTCAACACGGTTGGTCCACGCCAGACGGGCCGCTACGGGATGGTGTTGCCGCGATTCATCGCCTCGGCTCGCGCGAACGAGCCGCTGAAAGTCTACGGTGATGGCCAGCAGACCCGCTGCTTTTGCTTTGTCGACGACGCCGTGGAGGCCTTGGTCCGGCTCCAAAGCCGACCGGGTGCCTATGGCCAGGTTTTCAATGTAGGCAGCACCGAAGAGATCTCGATCCGGGCTTTGGCCGAATTGGTTATCAACATCCTGGGCTCGAGCTCACCGGTGGAACTGGTGCCTTATAACCAGGCCTACGCCCCGGGCTTCGACGATATGATGCGCCGCAAACCCGTCATCGAGAAACTGGCGAGGGTCGCGGATTTCCGTCCCTTGATTTCCCTAAAGGAGATCATCTTGAGAACCAGCGGTAGCGCCTAGCGCCGTACTTGAGCTGGTTGGTTCGCGCAGGGTTCTCATGTTCTCAGGCCGCGAAGGTTGGTCCAGAGCCGCCGCTGAACCATTTCTTGAGGATTCAGGTTAACACGCCGGTGAACTGCCATTAACTCTCTATGAACCGGAGCCAGGATGCCGAAGGTTTTGGAGTGCGCCAGTTCTGTGGCGCTTTGCTGAGGCATCGAAAGCGGCGCAGGAGGGCTCGAATCCCAAACTCAAACTGTTGGACAGATTTACATCGTTTTGGCGGACAAGGCCAGGCGGCGGCGGATTTCCTCTCGGTTACGGGCATCGTAAAACTCAACCGGATTGAAGTCATCGGTCAGCACGCGGCCATGGTCCGGAGGCGTATCCACAATCCCGAAAAAAACCGCCTCGGTTTCGCGAACAACCTGCGGATGAACCTGACTGAAGTCAGGAGTATGCACAAAGCCGGGATCCGCTCGGTCCGACGCGGCAAAGAACACTGCGCCATGGCTTGAGGTGTGCATGTGGACGGCCTTGAAGACGGCTTTGAGGGTCCGGTTGAGGGAAGCGGCGAAATAGTCATGTCCTTCCTCCAAATCACCAAAGCAATTGATAACGAGGTTCCCGCCGGGCCGCAGCACGTGGTGAATCGAGCTGAAGGCTTCGCGGGTGAGGAGATGGGATGGAGAAGAATCACCTAGGAAGGCATCGAGGACCACGACATCGTATTGCTTGCGACAACGATTAAGGTAATGGCGCGCATCGTCGAGGGTCAGATGGATTTGGTTGGTCTGCAGATCGAAAAACCTGACTGCGACCGGGACGACCGCGGGATTGATTTCAACTACATCCACGCGCACTCCCTGGTGAGCGAAATCCATCGGCACAATCCCGACGCCAAGCCCGATGCAGAGCACGTCCTGGATGTTGGTGGTGTAGGCGCGGGCCAGGCCCGAGAGCAGATACGTGAACGCAGACTCGCTTTTTTTAGTGGCTGGATCGTACGTGTTCTGAATGAGATTGTCGTTGAGGTAGAATCGGCCGCCGCCATCGCGCCGATCGAACACCTGCAGCCGGCCGAAATGGGAGTTGCCTTGGAACAATTCCTTTACCCAACTGTACTCACGGGATGGTTGGAGACCGAGGCCCGTGCCCAGGATCACAATCCCCGCCAGGATCAGCGGCACGATGCCTTTCCGGTGAAACACCATGAAATATCCCGCGCAAACGAGAAACAGGATGACCGAGGTCAAATACATGGTCATCGAGTTCGGCACCAAGGGGATCATGACGTACCCGATGCACAAAGTTCCGGCGAAGCTGCCCAGCGTGCCGATGGATGTGAGACGCCCGACGTTGCCACCGACGCCCGAGACCGTAGAAGTGACCACTCGGATCAGGAACGGCCCCGTCATCGCGAGCAAAGCGAGTGGGATGAAAAACAAAACCGTGGACGCCATGAGCGACCCAACCGGGAGACTAAAGTCCAGCGCCCAGTACGCGATCGGTTCGCAGATTAGCACGGTCAACGCCAGGTAGGCCGCTGCCGCGAGGATGGCTCCGTAAAGCCACGGCAGCCGTTGGGAACGATCGGCCAGGCGGCCTCCCACATAGTAACCGCAGGCCAGCGCCACCAGCGTCACGGCGATTTGCGCGGTCCAGACGAAGTGAGAGAGGCCGACGAACGGCGAGAGCATTTTGGCGCCCAGGATTTCAACGACCATGATTGCGGCCCCGGTTACCGCAGCGGTCAGGTACAGGTAAATCCTTAGCGGTTTTGAAATCGGCGGCTCAGACGCCGCAGGGCGTTTCTGCTTCACCCTGAGTGTTTAGCCGAGAAGAAATAGCCGGGCAACCTTTTCTCATGAATTCCGTTTTGTCCTTTCGCGAGCGGGATCACACAGGCATGTTCAAGAGGTGGGTATCACACCGCAGCAGTTCGACCAGATGCAGCAGCGCCTCCGCCAGCCCAGGCGAGCGGCGGCGGCTGTCTTTGAGCGAACTGCGCCCGTGAATCTGAAAGCCCACGCGATTATTTTCGGCTTGGATCCTTCGCTCCGCGGCACCGGGTTTGGGATAATCCGGCTGGCGAAGCCGTTTCCGCAAACGCTCGCGCATGGGACGATTTCCTGCCCAGCCGGTTGGGAAAGGTCGCGCTGCCTGGCGAAGATTGCTCAAGGAGTGCGCGATGTGCTCAACCGGCATCAACCGGAAGTTTGCGTGGTTGAAGGCTTGTTTTATGCCCAGAATCTGCAAACGGCTCTCATCATGGGCGAGGCGCGCGGCGCGGCGCTAGCTGCCATAGCCGAGGCGGGATTGGAAATCTACGAACTGGCGCCACGGAAGGTCAAGCAGGCCATCGTCGGGTACGGCGCGGCCCAAAAGCTGGCCGTAGCCAAAATGGTCCAGCGGCTGTTGCGCCTGCCAGAGCCTCCCGCACCCGATGCCGCCGACGCGCTGGCGCTGGCGCTCGCTCACGCCCAGGAGCAAGGGCGCTACGCGTTGACCGCCCCAAAGCGAGTATGATTTCCTTTTTGCGTGGGAAACTCGTGGACGCCATCCCCTCCCTGGCAACGGTGGAAGTCAACGGTCTGGGCTACGACGTGCTCATCCCGCTTTCGTCCTACGACAAGCTGCCACCACCTGGTCAGGAAGTGAAGCTACTCACGCATTTGGTTGTGCGGGAGGACGCGCATATTCTTTACGGCTTCGCAAGCGCGGCGGAGCGAGAATTGTTTCGGTTGTTGATCAACACCGTCAGCGGCATCGGTCCGAAAATTGCCCTCAATATCCTCAGCGGCATTAGCGTGACGACTTTTCGCGGCGCGGTGGCGAACGGCGATGTCAAGGCTTTGGCCCAAATCTCCGGGGTCGGCAAAAAGACCGCAGAACGCATCGTGGTCGAACTCAAGGACAAGGTCGGCGCAGCCGGCGCCTGGGAGGCGGCCAGCGCGCAACGCGCGCTTTCCCCGGAAGACCAGAAGGTCAATGACGCGGTTCTGGCGTTGCTGGCGCTGGGGTTCAAACAAATCGACGCGCACGACTCGGTTCGCCTGGCGCAAACCGGCCTCGGGGCGCAAGCGACCGTCGAGGAGCTCGTCCGGGCCTGTTTGAAGAAGAGCGCCTAGGCCCTGGACCTGATCGTGCCCATGAGTTCGCCGCCGAAAGATTAGTTGTCGCCCAGCGAACCATGATCGCCCGTGTGACCCTGGAACTCGCCCTGCGCAAGGAGTTTGACTATTCGATCCCTCCAGAGCTGGCGCAGCAGGTCGAGGTGGGCACGCGCGTCCAGGTCCCGTTCGGCGCGCGAAGAATCCTGGGTTGCGTCACGGCGCTGGCGGAGGAGTCCGCTCAAACAAAACTCAAACCGATCCTCAAAATCATCGGGACGACTTCTTTGGTCACTCCCAAGGTCCTCAAGCTGGCCCGCTGGATCGGCGAATATTATTGCTGCGCTCCGGAAGTTGCGTTGAAGTCGGTTTTACCGGAGGCGGTGCGGCACGAGCGAGCAGGCTGGCGTGAACGATTGGTCGTGCGCGTGCTATCATTCGCGGGAGGTTTGCCGAAGCTTCCAAAACGTCAGCAGGAAGTGTGGAGCATCCTCGAGGACCGAAAGGAGCTGCCCCTGCAGGAGCTGCTGGAGCTGGCCAAGACAACGGCGTCGACTGTGCGCAGGCTGGAAGACCGTGGCTTGGTGGCCGTCTCCGCCCAGGTTTCCGAGCGCGACCCTTATGCGCGGGAACAGATCCTGCCGACCCAGCCGTTGCCATTGAACTCAGCCCAGGCTCAAGCGCTGGCGGCTGTAATAGCAGTTATGGAAGCCTCGGCAGAGAAAAGAGGTCCCGAGGCAAACGCGGAAAAGCTGGCTTCGACGCCTCGGCCGGAGGTTCGGACCTTCCTGCTGCACGGCGTCACGGGGAGCGGCAAGACTGAGGTGTACCTTCAGGCCATTGCGCACGCCCTGGCACGGGGCAAAGGAGCCATTGTGCTGGTCCCTGAAATTTCGCTCACGCCCCAAACCGTCGAACGGTTCAAGGCGCGGTTCAGCTCCGGTCCCCTCCAGACGCTGGTGGCGGTCTTGCACAGCCATTTGTCGACCGGCGAGCGGCACGATGAATGGCACAAAATTCGTCAGGGCCGGGCGCGGATTGCCATCGGTGCGCGGTCGGCGATCTTTGCACCGGTTGATCCCCTGGGTTTGATCATCGTCGATGAGGAACACGAGCACACGTACAAGCAGGAAGAAGCCCCGCGCTACCACGCGCGGGATGTGGCGATCATGCGGGGCCAGATGGAAGGAGCCACCGTGGTGCTCGGCTCGGCCACACCTTCACTCGAGAGCTTTTATAACTGTGGCAAGGGCAAGTATAGGCTGCTCGAGCTGCCGGAGCGCGCGGACGATAAAAAAATGCCAGTGGTACGTATTGTCGATATGCGCCAGACCGTGCGCGTTGGAAAGTCCATTCCAATTTTTTCCCCTCAACTCAAAGAAGCAATCGGTTTGCGGCTGGAGAGAAAGGAGCAGGTCATTCTCTTTCTCAACCGGCGAGGGTACTCATCTTCCCTCCAATGCCCGCGCTGCGGCTATATCGCCGGATGCCCTAACTGCAGCGTCTCACTCAGTTATCATCGACACGAGCAACAACTCAGTTGCCATATCTGTGGGCACCACGACAAAGTCCCCACCGTTTGCCCAAACCAGGCCTGCCGCAATCCGGAAATCCGCTATGCCGGGCTTGGCACCCAACGGGTGGAAGAAACCTTATGCAAGCTGTTTCCGCATGCCCGCACCGTGCGCATGGACTCCGACGCCTTGAAGCGGAAGGAGGATTACCGCCGCATCCTGACCGATTTCCGGGTGGGGAAAATTGATATTCTGCTTGGCACACAGATGATCGCCAAGGGCTTGCATTTTCCGAACGTTACGCTGGTGGGCATCATTTATGCCGACCTCGCGCTGCATCAGCCGGATTTCCGCGCGAGCGAACGCACGTTTCAACTATTGACCCAGGTCGCCGGTCGCGCCGGGCGTGGCGATGTCGAAGGCGAAGTTTTTGTTCAGGCTTTCACGCCTTTTCATCCCTCGATCCAATTCGCACGTCGGCATGATTTTATTGGGTTTTACGAGCAGGAGCTCGGGTTTCGCCAACAACTCAAATACCCGCCGATCAGCCGTGTCGCGTTGCTCACCCTCAAGGGGCGAAACGAGGAAAAGGTCAAGTTTTCGGCCGATCATATCCGGCGTGAGTTGGACAAATTACTGGCGGGCTGGGAGGATCTGATCGTGGCCGGCCCGGCGCCTGCACCCTTGACCCGGGCCGAGACTTACTATCGTTACCAGATGATGCTCCGCACCCAGCGAATGACTGCGCTGAGCCGCCGCTTGGCCGAGTTAATGCAGACCCAAACGCTGCCCGAGGACGTAACCCTGAGCGTGGATATTGACCCAGTGGATTTGTCATGAACATCCAGCGGCGCGCGCCCATTCTTGTCCGCAGCAACTCAGGGTAGGACCCAAGTCAGGGCAGTATCCTCCGCAGCGAAACCTTCGTCCATTGCTGCGGACTGGAACGTCCGGGCGCCGGCCAATCTCATGGTTTGGCGGCTTTCACCAGTTCGGCAGCCAGTTGGGCGCTGGACCAGTCCGTTCCTTCAAAAACCCTCTGCAACCGGCCGTATCGGGGTCATATCGGGGTTAGAAGCGCTTATTTTACATGCTCCTGGATACTGGATCCGGATTTTGCGTGCCATCCTGGACAAATGCAACGCGGCTGTCAGGATTAGTCAAGCTCTCGGCGCGGCAAATATACAATAAACGCTTCTGACCCCGATAAGAGTTGAAACGACTGGGCTGGGAGGAAACGGAACTGGCTCGGCGGCGCAAAGGGGACAACGGGGAAGTGAGGATGGCGCGGGACTGCGTCCGGAAACGACCGTGACGTTGGCGTGGACTGCGCAGCGCCTCAATGGGCAGTTGGACCTATGTCTCAAACCTGCTGAAACAGCGCAACAGGGCGCCTTTATGTCAATAGTGAGGACTGACACGAATGGCCCTTAGACAAGGCCTAAAACTTTCTTGGTGAGCCGTTTGCGACGAGATGGATGGGGCAGGGTTTGGAAGATGGTCTGGCGGCTAAGCACCTGCATTTGCTCAAGGATTTCTTTGACCTCGCGCCAGTTTGCTATCGCTTGCTTCATGGCCAGATACTGTTCCTGAGATAGCGCCACCGAGACCGTCTTGGCTTTGACTTTGCGCGTCCATTGGTAGCAAGGACCACCGGCACCCGGACCGCGGTCCTGGACGTAGCCATTGCTGATCCAACCGACCTTGGCCAAGCGGGCGCGTAATTGGGCATAGTTCGTTTCGACCTGAGTAGCGTTTCTGTTCATTGAATATCGAGGGTAACATAGGCGTCAATAGAGCGGTATATATACCGCTCTAACAAAATGCACACCCCTTACTTCCCTACCTTACGCTCGAGCTTGGCTGCCTTGGGCCGTCGCACTGCCCGCCACGTCCGCCAAGCTACCTTGGCTCAACTTCAACAATACCTTGGCGATTTTCTACCCGCCCCACTGCTCTCCCCGGAGGATGACGGCCCTAACAGCCGCGAGCGGGTCTTTAGCTTGCGCCTGACTTTCGAGTGCTTTGTCTGGCAACTCCTTAAGCCCAAGACCTCCTGCCGGGAAGTCGTCCGCCAGGTTCAGGCACTGCTCCGTTTAGCGGGTAGAGGCCTGATCGATGAAAGCGACTCCGCTTATGTGCAGGCCCGCCAGCGCCTGCCGCGAGAACGAATCGAAAAAGCTTTGAGTCTCACGGCCCAAGCGGCCGACCGGCGCGCGGGCTCCGGCGGCCAACTCCAAGGCCGCCCGGTGAAAGTGGCCGACGGCTCCTCGACCCAGCTGGCCGATACCCGGAAAAACCAGAAGACTTATCCCCAGCACTCGACCCAGAAGCCCGGCTGCGGCTTTCCCTTGATGAAGTTTGTGGTGCTCTTTTCGTTGTGCAGCGGCGCGGTTCTCAAGGTGATGCTCGGTAACAAGCATTGCCATGACTTACGCCTGCTGCGAGCGCTCTGGGAAGAACTCAAAAAAGGCGACATCCTGCTGGGGGATCGCGCTTAGGGCGAATAGACAACGCTGGCCGGCTTGCCACCCCAAGGCGTGGACGTGGTGGCGCGCCTGCATCACGCGCGCAAAGTCGATTTTCGCAAGGCCCGCCGCCTGGGCAAAAACGAGGGCCTGTTCGTCTGGCAGCGAGGCTGCCAGCAATCCCAGATTGTTTCGGCTTCCGAATGGGCTCTGTTACCGGCGCAGATTACCGTGCGCGTGATCCGCTTCACCGCGACCATCCGCGGCTTCCGCGCTCGGCGCATCACGCTGGTGACCACGCTCCTGGACGCTGAACTTTACCCTGCCGAGCAGTTGGTAGCGCTCTATGCCCGGCGCTGGCGATTGGAACTGTGCTTGCGCGATCTCAAGACTACGATGGGAATGGAGCAACTGCGCTGCAAGACTCCGGCAATGGCCGAAAAAGAATTGCTGACCTACTTAGTCGCCCACAATCTCATCCGCTGTGTGATTGCAGAGACGGTGGCACGGTACCAAGTCGATTTGGAGCGTGTTAGCTTCAAGGGCAGCGTCGATGCAGTGCGCCAATACGGTGATGCCATAGGAAGGGCACGAAACCAAAAGATGCGTCGACAGCTCTGGGAGGATCTCCTACTCAATCTGGCCCGAGACTTAGTTCGTTACCGACCCAACCGGCGCGAGCCCCGAGCCGTAAAGCACCGCCCCAAGCCATACCCGCTGCTGAACCGCCCACGGCACCAGTTCGTGGAAATCTCCCACCGCAGCCGCTACTGGAAAGGCCGCCCACGGAATTATCGGGGGCTAAACTAAGGGCCATTCGGGACCGACCCCGTTACGAGCCAGAATGCTTGAGCCATTGTGGTTGGTTTTCCGGCATTACCGAGAACTGGTTGCTATGGAGGCGGAAATCCTACCGATCGCCGTCAAAATGCCCCTGAG
>JANXQE010000164.1 GCA_025356925.1 Limisphaerales bacterium
GTCGGAGTGTTCACAAAATTAACTGACCCTTGAGCAAACGTCGTCGCAGCTCCTAGAAAAAGCGACACGGCGATAAGGTATTTTCTCATGTGTGCGCGGCGGTTTTCCATTGCTCTTCTGCAAAGCAGACTGCAACGGCGCAGAGCCGAAGGAAGTAGACAGATCTGTCTATCATGCCATTTGGGAAGATAGACCAACAACCCCAGGGAAAAAACTTCGTATTGCATTAATGGCAACTTACTCCTGACCATCACATTGTAAAGTTACAGTTATGATTTCGAATTGACCAATTCGACCCGTTAACCCACCATCCACCCGTCCGCTCGGTCTTGGACGCCGTGGACGCAACCAATTGCAATGCAGCCACTTCCAGCACAAATAGCCGCTAGTTTCCAGCAGCGCCCGGACCAGGCGCACCTGCCCCAAACCCTCCATCTCGGATACCATAAATGGGCCGGATTTTATATTTTACTTCTGCCAGACAAGCAAAAGAATATGTAATTAACGTATATACTACAATTCTACCAATTAATAATAAACCCGCTGGTTGGCATGCGATATGCCGTCAATATTCCTGCTCTGGGACTGCATTTATCACATCCACCCGTGCTCAATCTGAAAAATTTAATTAGATGAATCCTCAATGCACCCTGCCATCTCATCGAAACCGCCCTCAAACTCCAACGGAGCTCGGGCGAAAAAACCAACTCCACCACGCCCTAGGGCAGACATTCCTGCCTGCCAGTTCCCTCGACTTCCAAGTCGCGGCCCCCGCGTGACCGCTTGCCAAACCACAAATGCCCTCCACTCAACACCCAAGCCCGAACACTCCCGGCTGCCCGTTCCCCCAACATGCACTTCCGGTCACTTCCTATCTTTTCCGGTCTTTTCCGGTTATTTCCACTTTTTCGGGCCCCTGGAAAGCCCAGACGTTTCCTCGAACCTGCATTGGGATCACGAACCCAGGACGGTCTCTCGCTGGTTCCCTCGCGGAGCGTCTTGGAGTGCGGCGGTTCTGCGCCGCTTTCTGCCGCGGGGTCCGAAAAGCGCCACAGCACTGGCGCACCCCAACGCCTTCGGGCTTTACCATCCCGGTTCATGGAAAGATAACATGGAATCGGTCCCGGAAACATGAATTAGACTTGAGGAAGTGGCTGGGGCAGCGCCGGTTGCGCCGCGATGGCTCGCAAGGTTCGCCTCGAGTTTCCCGACGCTGTCTATCATGTCAAGTAATGGCCCGGGAAAACCAGAGCCGAGACTTTTACGCCGATGATCGCGACCGGAAGCTGTGGCTGGAAACGTTCGGGAAGGCCTGTGACCAGCCGGGCTGGCACGCGCATGTCTGGGTGATGCTGCGTAATCTGCCGTATCGAAGACTTGCAGTCTCACGAGCGTCCGCTGGCGAACGGCGCCGCAAAAAATCGTGGCCGCGACCACGCAGTTGCCGCGGCAGATTAAAAATCTGCGCTACACCTTGGAGCCTTCGTTGTCGGGCATCCCTCGGTTCAGGCAGCAAACGCCACACCCAGACGGAATTATGAGCATAATTCATACTCCCGAGACTGACCCGTCGGCCCGCTCTATTGACTTAGCTTTTGTGCCCGTTAAGTTAGCCGGAAGGTGATCACGTGAGACTAATTTTAGCATTGATGGTCGGGCTCGCGCTGGGCGGAGCGGCGGTCTGGTACTACGGCTCAAACCGGAGCAAATCGCAGATGGAATCCGCAGCCAATCGCGTTGAAAACGCGGCCAGGTCGGCCGGCGGCGCTATTGAGGAGAAACTGAAGGCGCTGGATCTGCGTCCGCAAGACGTCAAGGACGAACTGGCGCGCACCGGCCAGGTGGTTCGGCGCAAGGCCAGGGAAGCGGGCCAGGCGATTTCGGACGCGACGGCCGACGCGCGCATCACCGCGGCCATTAAGGGCAAGCTAATCACGAGCCCCGATCTGTCCGTTCTCAGCATTTCGGTGAACACGACCGGCGGAATTGTTACCCTATCTGGCACCGTACCCACGACGGATGCCATCAGCAAAGTGATGCTCCTGACGATGGAAGTCGATGGGGTCAAAGAGGTCATTTCGACGCTCCAGGTTAAGCCGAAGACCGGGTAGATCAGGATCGGGCCGCTAATACAACCGGGTTACACATGGGCGATACCAACGGAAACGACGTCACGGCGGGCCTGCCGGGCGCCGCTAACCTCGCGTTCGTTGAGGGTTTGTACGAAGCGTACCTGCGCGATCCCGCGTCGGTCTTGCCGGATTGGCAGCGCTACTTTGGGGAGATCGCAGACGGTGAGTTCCGTTTCCCTAAGCCGAAGTTCCGTCCCTCGTTCCGTCCGTCGAGCATCTTCAATCCTCCCGCGCCGGCGCGGGAGCGAGCGCGAAGTCGTTTGGCGGACCCGGAAATCGCCGCGATGCAGGACCGGGTCTATGTGCTGACGCGGCTGTACCGCGTTAGGGGACACCGTATCGCGCAAATCGATCCGCTCGGGTTGCCTCGGCCGATCCCGGCTGAACTGACTCCCGAGTTTTTCGGGTTCACCGACGCCGACATGGACGCGCCGGTCTACAGTGAGACCTTTCAGTACGACGAACCGCTGACGCTGGGCAAATTGCTTGAACGCCTGCGCAACACCTATTGCCGCTCGATTGGCGTGCAGTACATGCACATCGATGACTTAAGCGTCCGCCGCTGGCTCCAACGCCGGATGGAAGCCACCCAAAATCGCTTGCAGTTGAGCAGGGACGAGCAATTGAGGATACTGACGCGTTTGACTGATGCGGTGACGTTTGAGGAATTCATCCGGCGCAAGTTCCCCGGCGCCAAGACCTTTTCGCTGGATGGCTCGGAAAGCCTCATCCCGCTGCTGGACCTGGCGATCGAAAAGGCCGGGGAAGAGGGGCTCCAGGAGATCGTTTTAGGCATGGCGCATCGCGGTCGTTTGAATGTGCTGGCCAACATCATGGGCAAAAGCGCGCGGCAAATCTTCCGCGAGTACGCCGACACGGATTGGAAGATGCATTCCGGCCGGGGCGACGTGAAATATCATTTGGGCCAGAGCACCGAATGGACCACTGCGCACGGGGCGAAAATCCATCTGTCGCTTTGCTTCAATCCCAGCCATCTGGAGTTCGTCAACCCCGTCGCTCTGGGCCGCACGCGCGCCAAGCAGGATCGCGTGGGCGACACCGAACGCCGGCGAGGCATGACCCTCCTCATTCACGGCGACGCCGCGTTTGCCGGCGAAGGCGTGATCCAGGAAACCCTCAACTTGAGCCAGCTCGGCCCCTACGCGGTCGGCGGCACGCTCCACGTCGTGGTCAACAACCAGATCGGATTTACCACGAGCCCGGAAGAAGCGCGATCTAGTCCTTATGCCACGGATGTCGCTAAGATGCTCCAGATCCCCATCTTTCATGTGAACGGCGAGGATCCCGAGGCCGTGGCTCAGGTTGTTCGTTTGGCGATGGATTTTCGGTTTGAGTTTAAACGCGACGTCGTGGTCAACATGTACGGGTATCGACGCCTGGGGCACAACGAAGGCGACGAGCCAGCTTTTACCCAGCCGGTGATGTGCCGGGCCATCGCCAAGCGCAAATCGGTTCGTGAAGGCTACCTCGAACATCTGCTCCAGCTCGGTGAAGTCACCCGCGAGGAAGCCGATACCATCGCGGCCAACCGCCGGGAGTTACTCGAGCGAGAACTTTCGGAGGCCCAATCTACTAAACCTGCGGCGCCTCCGGATCAACGCCGGGGCCTCTGGGCCAAATTCACCGGCGGGCCTGAGCCGTTGGATAAGGAGCCCAGCACCGGCGTCGCGAAAGCCGAGCTTTCCGGCTGGCTGGCGGCGCAGACGAAGCTGCCAGCGGATTTTCATCCGCACCCCAAGATCAAGAGACTGCTGCAGATCCGGGAGCAAATGGCGGCCGGGGTGGAACCGCTGGATTGGTCGGCGGCGGAGTCGTTAGCGTTTGCGAGCGTGGCCTGTGGCGGGATGCGGGTGCGCCTCACTGGGCAAGACTCAGAACGCGGAACCTTCAGCCAGCGGCATGCCGTTCTGCACGATTACCAGGACAGCCACAGATACATGCCGCTTCAGCATGTTTGCGATAACCACGCGCCCATCGAAATTGTCAATAGCCCGCTTTCCGAAGTCGGCGTGCTGGGGTTCGAATACGGTTACAGCCTGGAATATCCCGACGGGCTGATCATGTGGGAGGCGCAGTTTGGCGATTTTTGGAATGTCGCCCAGCCAATCGTCGACCAATTCATCGCCAGCGCAGATGAGAAATGGCAGCGGCTCAGTGGTTTGGTGCTGCTCCTGCCCCACGGATTTGAGGGCCAGGGCCCGGAACATTCCAGCGCACGGCTGGAACGCTTCCTCATGCTCGCGGTCGAAGACAACCTGCAGGTAGTTTACCCGACCACACCAGCGCAGTATTTTCATTGCCTGCGCCGCCAGGCGCTGCGCTCGTGGCGAAAACCTCTGATCGTCATCACGCCCAAGAGTTTGTTGCGGCACCCAAAAGTTGTTTCCTCCCTGGATGATTGCGCGCAAGGCTCCTTTCAACGAATCCTGCCGGACGCGCCGGAGCGGCCTGCCGACCAGGTCCGCCGCGTCATTCTGTGCACGGGTAAAATCTATTACGATTTGGCCGAGCACCGCGAGCAAGCCAAGCATGACGACGTCGCGATTATTCGATTGGAGCAGTTGTATCCCCTGCGGCGCGAAATGCTCGAAGCCAGCCTCGCTCTCTATCCTGGCGGCACACCGGTGTTTTGGGTCCAGGAAGAGCCCGGCAACATGGGCGCGTGGGTCTTTATGCGCATTCAGTTCGGCGACAGTCTTTTCGGCCGCTGGCCATTCGCAGGCATTACCCGGCCGCCTTCGGCTTCCCCTGCGACCGGCTCACACCGCCGGCACAAGCAGGAACAATTGGAACTGATCAGCCGCGCGTTCGGCGAGAAATGAACCACTTATACTATGCCTATTGAATTAAAAGTTCCTGAAGTCGGCGAGTCGATCACTGAGGTCGAGATTGGCGGCTGGCTGAAATCGTGCGGCCAGTCGGTTCGAAAGGACGAGCCGCTAGTGACCTTGGAAAGCGAGAAAGCCACCGTCGAATTAGCCGCACCCGACTCCGGCACACTCAGCCAGGTGCTCAAGCAGAAAGGAGCGACCGCCAAGGTCGGCGAGGTCATCGGCTATCTGGAAAAAAGCGGACCCGCCGAAACGGAAACTGAAAAATCCAAGGCGCAACCAGTCGTCCCGAAGACCGAAAAACAGCCAGCGGCAAACGCGGCTGAAGTGCGGATTATGCCGGCCGCAGAACTGGCGCTCGCGGAGCATCACCTGCGCCCCGAGGACGTGCAGGGCACCGGCCCGGGCGGACGAATTCTTAAAGAAGACGTCCTCCGGCGCGTTGAGGCAGCCTCGCCCTCCGCACAGTCTCCCTCGTCGCAGGCCCCCTCCCCCGCCCTTGAAAAACCTACACCGGCCACCGGACGCGAGGAAGAAGTGGTCCCGATGAGTCGCCTGCGCCGGACCGTCGCTGAGCGACTCGTAGCGGCGCAAAACAACGCCGCTCTGCTGACCACGTTCAACGAAGTCGACATGAGCAACGTGATGGCCTTACGAAAAGAATACGGCGAGGGCTTCCAGCAAAAATACCAGGTTAAATTGGGCTTCATGTCGTTTTTCGTGAAAGCCTGTATCGATGCTCTTAAGCAGTTCCCGGCCCTCAACGCCGAGGTGAGAGACACCCAAATCGTTTACCACAATTACTACGACATCGGGGTGGCGGTCGGCAGCGGGAAAGGCCTGGTGGTGCCAGTCCTGCGCAACGCGGAGCGGATGAGTTTCGCCGAGGTCGAAGTTGGCATCGGCGACTTTGGGCGCCGGGCCAAAGAAAACAAGTTAAAGGTGGACGAGCTCCAGGGCGGGACTTTCACCATCAGCAACGGTGGCGTTTACGGTTCATTGCTCTCCACACCGATCGTGAACCCACCGCAGAGTGGCGTGCTCGGACTGCACGGCATCCAGGAACGGCCGGTTGCGCGAGAGGGCAACGTGGTGATTCGTTCCATGATGTATATCGCGCTGACTTATGACCATCGCGTGGTCGACGGCCGGGAAGCCGTTTCGTTTCTCAAAAGGATCAAAGAGGTAATGGAGAATCCGGCCCGCATGCTCCTGGAAATTTGAAGTAGAGAACACCTTATATGAATTACGGCTTGAATATTCAGCCCGCGGGCGCCCTGGACTTTCTCTCGGTCGGCGCGCTCGTCCACCGCCTCGACCCCGGCATCGTGCCGTTTCGCAAGGCAAGCGAATGCCAAATCCACGTCAGCGGTGGCGAGTTCAATGTGGCCGCCAACCTCTCGGACTGTTTCGGCCTGCGCACCGCGATCGCCAGCGCGATGGTCGATTATCCGATCGGTGATCTCATCGCAGAGCGAGTCCGGGCAATGGGGGTAAAGCCGTTCTACAGGCATTTTAAGCACGACGGCGTGCAGGGACCGAACATGGCCACCGTTTACAGTGATCGTGGCCAGGGAGTGCGGGCCCCGGTCGTTTTTTACAATCGCTGCAATGAAGCGGCGGCCCAACTCAAGCCAGGTGATTTTGATTGGACGAATATTTTCGCGGAAGGCGTCCGCTGGTTTCACAGCGGCGGGATCTTCGCGGCACTCTCGCCCACGACTGCCGAGATGATTATCGAAGGCATGCGCGCCGCCAAAGCGGCCGGCGCGGTGACCTCGTTTGATCTAAATTACCGGGCCAAACTCTGGAGCTTCTCCGGGGGACATGACCGGGCGGTGAGCATCCTGGACCGGATCGCCCAAAACGTCGACGTGCTCGTGGGCAATGAGGAAGACCTGCAGATGGGGTTGGGCTTTGCCGGCCCGGAAGCGGCGGCGAAATCCAAATTGGATCCGAGCGCTTTCATCGGGATGATCGACAAAGTCACCAGGAAATATCCGCACATCAAGATCATCGCCACCACCCTGCGCGAGGTCCATTCCACTAATCACCACACTTGGGGCGCGGTCGCCTGGATCAACGGAAAGACCGTGGTCGCGCCCACCTGCGAACTGGATGTCTATGACCGGGTCGGAGGAGGCGATGGGTTTGCGGCCGGCTTCTTTTATGGCTTGCTGGCAGGCGAACCCGAGGAACAAGCGCTTCGGTTGGGCTGGGCGCACGGCGCGCTCCTGACCACCTTCCCTGGCGATACCACCATGGCCACAGCTGACCAAGTTCGGGCGCTGGCTAAAGGCGCCTCCGCCCGGATTCAGCGCTAAGCATCCGCCGACGGCCTTTTGAGCCGCCGCGCGGATGTTCTCGTCCGCAGCAAGGTCGGAGTCTTCAACGGGCTAAGGTCGGCGTCAAATCTGCGAGTACGACGTGGGCACGAGGAAGTGATTGGAAATCTTGGAAACGGTGTCCGCGTACTGCGGGTCATTCTTTAACTTGTTCCAAATCGGATGCTTGCCAAAGGCGTCCCAGTGCTTTTTGTGGGCGTCCTGATCTTCAGCCGAGAGCATGTAGGTCAAATGCGGCAGGTTAGGGCCAATGAGCGCCTGGCCATAAAAGATCGGCCCCAAGCCCGTTTCCCGCATCACGTCAATTTCGCCCGCGTTGAACATTTCGACCTTCTTGAGCGCTTTGACTTCGCTGTGACTTTCATAGGTGCGCAACTCGAACATCCGCGGCTTGCGATCGCGCGAATAAGCGGGCTGCTCGATTTTGGGCAGGCCCGCAAAGGCGAGCATTAACCAGCTATCGATCCGGTCAAAGCCCGGATTGTCTTTCGGCGATTGCAGGTAGCTGGCCCCGGCTTTTTGCAACTCCGGGTCCGCGAGCAGTTTCGCCACAACCTCGGAATAAGACGCCAGCGAGGGATAAGGGATCAATACATAAACCGTCGGAGCTTCTTTGGTCTCACGTTCGGTGAATGCCCCGACCGGCTTGATGCCCAGTCGGTTCAACCCCGGGATGGCGGCGGCTTCCAGGTAGGAATCCAGCGGATCACTCTTGGCGCCGCTCTTGAGCCGGTACATCCTGAGCTCATAGTACTGCTGGTTGGCGCCGCCAGGTTCAGCCGCCGGTGCGTTCAGGCCGGCCGTGCCCAGGCCTGCCAGCGTCGAGACGGTGAGTGAAGTTCTGAGGAAGTCGCGTCGTTTCATATTCGTGCTTGGTTAATGTCAGATCGAACGGTCGATGCCGCCCACCGGACAATTACCCCGAAGCCGCGGAAAAGAAAATCACCAAATTCGCATTTTTGTAGAGATGCAGTAGAGTGAATCGGACAACAACTACGAAACTAATACAACCAATTATGAGAAACAGACTTATCCTCGGGACTTCAGCGGTAGTTCTCGGCCTCGGCGCGCTTCTGGCCTTGCCGGCGATTAATTTTGGCGCGGACTCCGATGCCGCCACCAAGAGTGTCACAGGCGAAATCGTGGACCTGATGTGCTACCTGGACCACGGTGCCAAGGGTGAAAAGCATAAAGGCTGCGCCGAGAAGTGCATCAAGAGCGGCGGTCCGGTTGGCTTGCTCAGCGGGGACGATCTCTACCTGGTGATCGGGGATCACAAACCAATCAACGACGAGCTCTCCGCCAAAGCTGCGCAAACGGTGACGTTGAAGGGCAAAGTGGTCGAAAAGCACGGCATGAAAATGATTGAGAACGCCGAGCTCGAAAAGTAAACCGCCGG
>JANXQE010000187.1 GCA_025356925.1 Limisphaerales bacterium
GCTTCGTTGTCATAGACCGGAAGGACTTTGATGCCCGACTCCGCCTCAAACTGCCGAAAGATCGGCTCGGCATAAACCTGGTCCTGGGCACAGTATGCGACCACTTGTGGTTGGGTCTTTCCTGTCCCAAGCGGGGGTAAAAGGAGGACAGCAGCCGCGGCCAGCCAGAGGAAACGGTTAATTCCCAGCCATCGCTTCAAGGATATCCCGCCCCCTAATCGTGCCTCACTGGGCGGGGGAACCAGCGGGTTGGGCAACGTTCCATCGAGGGGCGCACCGCTCCCCACCTCGGGTGGAGCGAGCCGCGAGGAAGCGGCGCCTTCACTCTTATCCTGCAGTTCTTGGTGGTCGCCCATTTGCGTGTGCGAGGCTAACAACCTAACGTCGAAAAATCGAATGACTTTCGGAAATTCCAGAAATGAATGCCGTTGGAATGGCAAGCACACCGGTATCCAGTCCTCCCTTCGACGCCGCCCGGGCATAGGTGAGGCTGCTCAACGCTCGGCTTTGGAGTCAATCCGAGTCCTCGACGGGTTTGACAGCCCATTCCGGGTAAGGTGAGTCGGCACCGTTTACGGAGCGCCAGAGGATACGGTTCAGGAGATCTTCCGGGCAGCGGTCGGGTTGGTCAAGGGGTAGTCGATTGGAGGCGATCACGTCCTGGCGCAGCCGCCGGTCAGCTATCTTTTTTGCGTCAGGGGTGATCTTATCCAGCGGGAAACGGTTGGGCACGCTGGTGAATGGGGCAAAGTCGGGAGGATCAGTGAAACAGTCAAACATGGGCGAGGCGCTGGCGTCTATTTGGTTCATCGGGGGCAGGCCGAGGATCTGTTCGATGGTTCGAACGAGGCTAATCTGGTTGTACTGCGTGCTGATCGTTTGTTTGCGACGAGTGTAGGGGCTGACGACAAAGCAGGTGGTGCGATAGCCACTGACGTGGTCCCATCCAGCCTGTGGGTCGTCCTCGATTGAGAACAGGCAGGTGTCGCGCCAGAGGCGGCTGTGGGTGAGTGCCTCGACAACTCGGCCCAGGGCCAGGTCATTATCCGCGATCTGGGCGCCGGGCACCGGGTAATTACTGCGATCTCCACCGGTGTGGTCGTTGGGCAGGTACAGGATGATTAGGTCGGGGAACCCGCCGTTGGTCTCGAATTCCCCGAGCTCGCGGATGAACTCCGCAGCGCGCATCACGTCGGGAACTTTCAAGTCCCAGCCGACGGTGTTGGTGCTGCTGTGGTGGTTCAAGGTTCGGATTTGAGGCCGGCTCTGAAGTCTGACCGCGTCGCGATTCGTGTTGAACGCTCCCCAAAAATCGGCCCACAGGATCTTGTCCTTTTTCTTGCGGTCACTCCAACCGGCTTCGGAGAGCATCCACTCGCCGTAATCTCGCATCGTTTTGCCGTGCGCCAGGACGTTGTCCCAGATGAAACCGGAGGAAGCCCAGGCGAGAGCATCAACGGCCTCCTCGCCCTTGCCGCCGGTGTAGCTGCGCGGAGTGCCTGAGGTGAGTTGGCGTTCGACGTACTCGTTCGCCATGGCGCTGTCGGTCCATTGATGGCCGTCGGAGCTGCACAATCCAGCGCAGTAGGTATTGTCGAGCAGCGTGAACTCGCGCGCAATCTTGTGCTGGTTGGGTGTATATTGCTCCCCAAAAGTGCATAAGACAGGGTCACCATTGCCTTCCGGCATGTCGCCCAGGATCTGGTCGTAGGTGCGGTTTTCCTTGATGACATAGATGACATGCTTGAACAAGCTGGGCTCGCCTATCCTTTCGGGGACCGCTCGGGCCGGTTGGCCGGTGCGTGGCGGCAGCAGCGCCTCGGCCAGCCGGGGATAGCGTATATTTTGCAAGGCGAGCCCGGTCATCGAGGCCAGGCGGTGGGCTGATGGCAGCGGCACCCGAGAGATGGTGCCGAAGAATTCCTTATCGTTGTATTTTACCTTTTCACCAGGTTTGAACGTCTTGGTTGCGCCCATGCCCTTGATATTGGCGACGAACAGCGTCCGGGTGCGGGCGTGGAACTGAATCGCGCCAGGAAACCAGCCCACTGGAATCAGTCCCAACACCTTCGAGGCTTTGGCTTCAGGCCTGAATTGCACCACCGCCACCGCATTTTGGGTGCCGTTGCAGACATACAAGCGACGGCCTGAAGGATCGAAGGCCAGGGCGTCAGGTTGTGCGCCGAATACATCCGCCGGGCTTTGCCGGGTACAGACTTTTTCCACCACAACATCACGGGCGACCTCGATGACGCTCAGCGTGTCACTGCCGGTATTGGCGACCACCAGGTATTTATGGTCCGGTGAAACCGCCATGCCGGAAGCGTGCAGCTCCAGCAGAATCTCGGAGGTGACCCGGCCCGCCGCCAAATCGACGACGGTCACCGAGCTTTCCGAGGCGATATCCCGCGATTGGTCCACCCGAACCCGAGTCCCAAGCCCGGCGGGCGCAACCAGATCGCCTTTCCCAGGGCGCCGACCGCCCAGATTGCTGACGTAGGCCTTCGGCCCTGCCAGCACGACCTCATAGGGCGCCACGCCAGTGTCCCAGCAGCGCAACAATCGGCCGGAGGCGCTGTCCAACTCGTAAAGCTGATTCCCAAGGTTGCCGGTCACGTACAAGCGCCGTCCGTCTTCCGAGACGGCCAAACCGCTCGGGATTTCGCGTCTGCGCTTCGGCGCCTCTGTTTCGGGCAGCGGCAGCAAAGTGGGCGAGCCCACCAAGCGATCCTGATCCAGGGAGAATGCCCAAACGTTTCCTCCTTCGTTCGACAAGTACAGGCGCCGGCCATCGGGCGAAAAGACCAGTCCGGTGAAACTCACTTGTGCCCGATTGGTGACCGTGACCGTCCGGGAGAGATTGGTCTCGCCCTCGCGGGGCGTTGCCTTGGAAGCCGCGGCGCCATTGTTCGTCAGGCTAGCGCGTACTTCGGTGGTAACGAGAATCAAAGGAACGGTTTGAAGGATGGCGCCGTCAGTTGCACCGATCAGGATAAGCGACTCCTTGTTGCCGGCCACCGCCAGCAGCGTTCCATCGCGGCTCAGCGCCAATGCCTGGGGGCGCAGCCCGGGCAAAGAAATCTGGTGGCCGGCGGGGGTCAGGATCTGGCCGGTTGGCGTGTAGAAACGGTTGCCGGCCACCCGCCCGACCGCCTCAGGCGGCACCAACGCCCCGGTCGGTCGGTTCATTTCGCTCTTGCACCCAAAGAGCAGAGTAAGCACGCCGCAAGTGCCGAGGCAAACCAGACGTTGGATGATATTGCGTTGCACCGGCTGTACTTCTACTGGTTTCCTGGCTCGAACTCAATCGCCGGGCTGGAGATCACCGAGATTTTCCGATACAGTATAAGTGGCCCTCGCCACGCAAAAAAATCTGGCCTTCGCTGAGCGCCGGAGAGGCGAAGCATCTCTCGCTGATTTCATTTTGTGCCACTCGTTCGAACTGCGGCCCCGGCTTGATAATGTTCATCACCCCCTTGTCGTTCAGAAAAAACACCAGGCCCTCCGCGGATACCAGCGAGGCGTGTTCCTCTCCCAGCCGTTCCTTCCAAAACAGTTTACCCGTGGCCGCCTCAAAACAGTGCGCGACTCCGGAGTCCGAGATCACTAAAAAACAATCACCCTCCACAATGGGCGAGGGCACGTACGCAGCCCCCTGGGTGGTACGCCAGGCGATGTGTGTTTGGGTCACGTTGCCGGAACCATCCGGTCGAATCGCGAGGATATGATGCTCAGGAAAACCCCCTGTCATAAGGACCAAACCACAAGCGTGGCTATAGACCGGAGAAGCCACGAACTGTTCGGTCGGGCCGTCGATGATCCAGAGAAGTGCTCCCGACTCGGGATTATACCCCGCCACGCATTTATCTCCGGACAAGACCATTTGCGCGCGGCCCGCGATCTCGCCGATGAACGGGGCGCAATAACTTCGCGTATGATGCTCTCGCGGCGTTTTCCAAAGGACGCGTCCGTCAGCCCGGCTCAACGCTACGAGGTACGAATCGCCGTCGTGATCACCGTTGAGGATGACTTTGTCGTGATAAAGGATGGGGGAACTGCAGAAGCCATGCCTGCTCGCAAATGGACCTGGGTTGACGCCCCATTTCCTGTTTCCCGCAAAATCGTAGGCGGCTACGAACATCCGATCCCGGTCCAGAAAAGCCACAAAGATGTTCGAGCCATCGGTGGCGGGAGTGCTCGAAGCGAAGCTGTTCAATGAATGTTTATGCTCTAACGGCGAGGCCACAACCGTCCGCTGCCAAACGAGTTGGCCGGTGGCACGATCCAGGCACAGCAGCAGCCGTTGTTCGGACTCCGGAAGCGCGGCGGCGATGAAGATTTGTTCACCCGCTACGATCGGTGAGGCATGACCGGCGCCGGGGAGCGCAACCGTCCATACGAGGTTATTGGTCGGACTCCAATGGAGCGGAACCTTCAGCTCATGGCTGGTTCCGTCGAGACGCGGTCCGCGCCAGCAGGGCCAATCTTCGGCGCGCGCCCCGGCCAAACAGGCGAGGGTAATGACCAAACTCACTCCAACAGCGTGGCGATGTCCAGTGCGCAGCATCGGTTTAGCGTAACGGAGCCTTAAATGGCGGGGAAGGCAGAACTCAGAAGCAAGGAGCGGTCCGATTGAAAACCTGCGCTACCGAAACGCTGGCGTAGCGCAGACTTTTAGTCTGCTTGTACCGCAGGCCTCCGGGCTGCCCCCGGCACCCAATACCTTCCAAAGTCACAGCTGCCAACCTGGCGGTACCAGATGCCGGCTGGATTTTCCGTTTCATTACCAACGGCGGAAGGGTATTATGATGCATGGCATTGGTGCGCGTTTTGGTGGATGGCTACAGCCTCCTGCACGGTTGGCCGGAGCTGGCGCCGGGCCAGCCGCGCTTTTCTGCCGCCGCGCGTGATGAGCTCATCCGCCGGCTCACCCTTTATCAGGACGCGATCGCCACCCCCATTACCATCTTCTTCGACGGACAAACGCCGAAACGCAGAGCACCTGGCTCTGCCCCAGCCGGTCGCGAGATCGAGGTGCTCTACTCCCGCGCAGGCCAAACCGCTGACCAGATGATCGAACGCGCCGCGCACCGCTTTGCCTCCTATGGTGAAGTATTGGCGGTTACGGACGATCACGCCGAACGCGAGACAGTCATCGGCTTCGGGGGGCTGGCTTCAAGCTGCGGCAACTTCATCCAGGAGGTCGAAAACACCTTGGCTCAGTTGAAGGATGAGATTAAGAGTCATAACCGACGGGAGCGGCACAAATTCCGGCTGTGGCTGTGCCTGGTCTTGTGTCCTTTGCTCGTTTTCAGCCAAACGAATCTTCCGACGGCAACGTATCCGGGCAATCGATATCTGTTGGTCGTCGAAACCTCTCGACCCATGCAGCGACGCGCTGCCGCCATGGCGCAAGCCGTCCAGGACCTGCTGCACTCAGCCCTAGCCGCCCAGGCTCGGCGTGCCGACACCCTGGGCGTTTGGACATTCAATGAAAAAGTTTACGCTGGAACCCTGCCGCTCCAGCAGTGGTCGACGAACGCACAAAAGTCTGTCAGCGATCGAATCGTGGGTTTCCTCCGAGCTCAAAAATTCGAGAAACGTGCGAGGCTTGACCAGGTCTTTCCGGCTTTGGAACGGGTGGTGAGAACTTCTCCATTTGTCACCATCATCCTGGTTTGTTTGGGAGAAGAGGACGTGCGTGGGACCCCCTTCGATCAGCGGATCAATGAGTTCTTCCGAAGCTGGCGTCTACAGCCGCAAGATGCGGGAACTCCGTTTGTGATCGCGCTGCGCGCGCAGGGCGGGAAGTTCGTCGATTGCACAATGAATCCGTCACCCTGGCCGGCTGAGTTGCCCGCGCTGCCACCAGAGTTGTTCGTCCCGATCCCGGCACCGCGCCCGTTAATTGCGGAGCCGCGAAAACCCGCCACTTCTCCAGTGCCACCGCTGATTATCTCCGGTAAGAAACGTGAATTGGCTCCCGTCACCAGGAGCGCGGAGTCGGCCGAGCCAAAAAGCCAAACGGCTGGGTTGGCCACAACAACAGCCGCGCTGCCACTTCAGCCGGAAGCCGGAGCGCCAGGACCGCCGCAGTCTTCGCAAGCGATCGCGCCTGCCGCTACTGCGCAGACCGGGTCGGTGACCGGCACTGTTTCGACGCCGGCCCCCTCCCTGGTTACGGTTGCCTCTGGCCCGACATCTCTTGCGGCTGTCGCTCCTCAGATTCCTCAGTTGGCCGCTGATACCTCACCTGCCGTGGGGACGTCAACCAGCACGGCGGTAGGGGAAAGCCGAATCGGAGCGCCCGAAAATCCTAAGCTCGGGGCGCCGCCGGCTGTTCCACCGAGCAGCCCTCGACCAGCGCTGACCTCAGCCAAGTCCCCGCCGGATGCAGTTCCCTCTTCCCCCACGCTGGCTGGTGAACGCTCGACCGCAGGGGCAAAACTTGATCCCAGGGACATCCCAATCGAGGCCGCAACTGCTAGTGCAGTCCGAGGCGGCAGGTCCCCCGCGATCCTGTGGGGAGTGAGTCTCGCATGCGTTGCGATCGCGATGGCAGGCATCTGGAAGTGGCGGAGGCGTTCGCGTTCAGTGAAAGATGTGAGCCTCATCACTGAATCGATCGATCGGCACAAGAGCTAACGCGCATCCCGGTTCGTACCGCTTTTCATTTGGCGGTGGACAAACACATAATACATCGCGCCCAGCACCAGCATGGCACCCCCAACCCACAGCGAGAGACGATGGGCCTCTCCTTTCATCAATTTTTCGTCCTGACCCATCTTGACTCCGACATAGCATAAAACTCCGCACCAAATCGCGGAACCCAGCAGTGTGTAAGCCGAAAAGGTCCGATAATTCATGCGAACGATTCCTGCCGGGATTCCGATCAAATGACGCACGACCGGCAACAACCGCGAGATGAAAACGCCCATCGACCCGTAGTGCGCTGCCCAGCGTTCAGCGCCTTCAACCTTTTCCGCCGAGATGAAGGCGTACCGTCCGTAGCGGAGAACTAAAGGCCGGCCTGCGATTCTCGATGCCCAGTACATCAGGGTTGCACCCAGCCAGGATCCGATCGTGCCCGCCATCACGATCCCCACCATTCCCAGCCCGGCCTGGTGGGTGTAAGCCAGGTGTGCTGCCGGGGGAATAATCAGCTCGCTGGGGAGCGGCACAATCGAGCTTTCAATTGTCATGAGTAGCGCGATGAGGGGATAACCGCCGGTCGTCAGCTTCGCGAGATACCAATCCATCAAACCTTTAAACATGCCGCGCACGTTATAATCCGAAAATCCCAGCGGCGCAAACGACATTCCCTCATGACTCTCGTGATAAGGCCGAAAGAAATCCGAAGCCCGAAATCCGAAAAAACGCAGATCTGGGGCGAGGCGCCCTTTGGGTCAGCGCGTTCGTGCCAGATCCGGCGCGGACGCTGAGCCCCGCCCACAGCTAAACAGACGCGTCTGGGCAGCCGACTCAGTCAACCATCGGATGCTGGAAAACTTCGAGGGGAGCACACCTGACAACTCGACCCACCTCCAGCGGCCAAGGTGCATCCGACGCGGGTTTCGGCCTCCGGGCTTTAAGGAGCCGCCACCGACTACTGCGCGGTAATGAAGTCGTAGCCCTTCTCTTCCAACTCCAGCGCGAGTTGTTTGTCGCCCGTGCGCACGATGCGGCCATCGACGAGCACATGCACGAAATCCGGGACGATATAATTGAGCAGCCGTTGGTAATGAGTGATGACCAACTGCGCGTTATCGGAGCGGCGTAATTTGTTGACGCCGTTCGAAACAACTTTTAATGCGTCGATGTCGAGCCCTGAATCGGTTTCGTCCAGGACGGCCAGGCGGGGCTCCAGCACGGCCATTTGGAAGATCTCGTTCCGCTTTTTTTCGCCGCCGGAAAAGCCTTCGTTCACCGAGCGTCGCAGGAGGGTTTCATCGAGGTCCAGCACCTTCATCTTTTCCTTCACCAGCGTCAGGAATTCCATCGCGTCCAGCTCGGACTGGCCCTTGTGTTTGCGGATCTCGTTCAGTGCGGATTTGAGGAAGTAGGTGCTGTTGACGCCCGGGATTTCGACCGGGTATTGAAAGGCCAGGAAGAGCCCTTCGCGCGCGCGCTCCTCAGGGTCGAGGTCGAGCAAATCTTTGCCATCGTAAAGGACCTCGCCGGCGGTCACATCGTAGCCGTCCCGCCCGGCCAGGATCGCCGCCAGGGTACTCTTGCCGCTGCCGTTTGGGCCCATGATGGCGTGAACCTCTCCTTCATGAATCGTCAGGTTGACGCCCTTGAGGATTTGCTTGTTCTCAATCCCGGCATTGAGATCTTTTATTTCCAATATTATTTTCATATTTACCCGACGCTTCCCTCTAGGCTCACTCCCAGGAGCTTCTGCGCCTCCACGGCAAATTCCATCGGCAGCTCGCGAAAGACTTCTTTGCAGAATCCGTTGACGATCATATTGATGGCATCCTGGGTGGAAAGCCCCCGCTGGTTACAATAAAAAATTTGATCGTCGCCGATCTTCGAGGTGGACGCTTCGTGTTCCACCCGCGCGGAGGTGTTTTTGGTCTCGATGTACGGAAAGGTATGCGCGCCGCATTGGTTGCCCAACAGCAGCGAATCACATTGCGAAAAATTGCGCGCGTTGGTGGCGGTTTTTTGAATCTTCACCAGTCCCCGGTAGCTGTTCTGGCCGTGCCCGGCGGAAATGCCTTTGGATACGATGGTGCTGCGGGTGTTCTTGCCGATGTGCACCATCTTGGTACCGGTGTCGGCCTGCTGATAATTGTTCGTGACTGCGACGGAATAAAACTCTCCAACCGAATTGTCGCCCAGCAAAATGCAGCTCGGGTATTTCCAAGTGATGGCCGATCCGGTTTCGACCTGGGTCCAGGAGATCTTGGAGTTTTTTCCCTTGCACAGCCCGCGCTTGGTCACGAAGTTGTAAATGCCGCCGCGGCCCTGTTCATCGCCCGGATACCAGTTCTGCACCGTGGAATATTTGATCTGGGCGTTATCCAGGGCGATTAGTTCCACCACGGCAGCGTGCAACTGATGTTCGTCGCGCATCGGCGCCGTGCAACCTTCAAGATAACTCACCGACGCGCCTTCCTCCGCCACGATCAGGGTGCGCTCGAACTGACCGGTGTTCGCGGCGTTTATCCGGAAATAGGTCGACAATTCCATCGGACATTTCACCCCGGCGGGAATGAAGCAGAATGAGCCGTCGCTGAACACGGCCGAATTCAAGGCCGCGAAATAGTTATCCGTGTACGGCACCACAAAGCCCAGGTATTTCTTCACCAGGTCCGGGTGGTTATGAACCGCCTCGCTGAAGGAGCAGAAAATGATGCCCTTTTCGGCCAGCTTATCCTTGAAGGTGGTGCCGACGGAGACGCTATCAAACACTGCGTCCACCGCCACGCCCGCCAGGCGCTCTCGTTCTCTCAGCGGGATACCCAGCTTCTCATAGGTCTCCAGCAGCTTCGGATCGACTTCATCCAGACTCTTCGGACCATCGCCCTTTCTCTTTGGTGCGGAATAGTATACTGACTTCTGATAGTCGATGGGCGGATAGTGCACATGCGGCCAGGTGGGCTCTTTCATGGTCTGCCAATGCCGAAAAGCCTTGAGGCGCCATTCCAGCAAAAACGGCGGCTCGGTTTTCTTCGAGGAGATCAGCCGAACGATGTCTTCGTTCAGCCCCGGGGGTGCGCTGTCCGCTTCGACATCCGTGACAAACCCGTACTTGTAATCCTGTTTGACCAGGCCCTCAATTGTCTCTGTTGCTGTGCTCATTCTGTGAATTGTCTGTCGATGCTAAACATTCAAGGCATGTTAAGGGTCAGAATGCGGCGGTTGCGCGGATGCAATCCACTCCGCGCCGGGCTATTTCTTCCCGTTTGAACAGGCTGGGCACCGGCCGTGGATGGTCACGTCAAAGCGCTCAGCGCGAAAACCTTTCGGCAAGGGAACCCCGGCTCCCGCCGGCAGGCCGATGTCGAAGACGCTCTCGCAGTTGTCGCAATAAAAATGACAGTGCTCCTGCATGTTCGGGCAGAAACGAGCCGCGCCGCGCTCCAGCGTGACCTGGCGCGCCAGCCCGCATTTAACCAGGGCGTCCAGGCAATTGTACACCGTCGCCATGGAAATGTCCGGCATGACGCGCTTCGCACGGATGAACACTTCCTCGGCAGTCGGATGATCCCGCTTTTGCAAGAGGAGAGCATAAACGTGTTCACGCTGAGGCGTAAAACGAAAACCGCTCGTCGTCAGTCGCTCGCTTAAGCGTTCGTTACGCGCAAGATGTTCGGTTGTGTTCATATCCGCCCAGCCACAATACCGTGTCCGCGGTCGGTGTCAATATTTGGAATAATTCTAAGCGTTAGCTTCTCCGCGAGCGCAACCTCCGACGTGCGACATCTCAGGTGTTGCTTTTGGGTTGAGCCAGGCAATTCCACCTTGTCATCTCGCGGAATAAAGGCGTAACCTTGCGCATCAGCCCTTAAAATTCTATGCGCCCTCGTTCCACCCGCTCCCGCGAACTGCTTTCAGGGTTCACCCTGATCGAATTGCTCGTCGTCATCGCCATCATTGCCATCCTCGCGGCCATGTTGTTGCCCGCGCTGGGAAAGGCCAAAACCAAAGCGCAGGGCATCGGCTGCCTGAGCAACTTGAAGCAGATGGGAACCGCCTGGACGATGTACGCCCTAGACAACAACGACAAGATCCCGCCGAACAACGGGAACGATCAATCCGGGTTCACTCCCGGGGTCACCGCGTTTTATCCCAACACGTGGTGCGCGGGCTGGCTGGAATTCAATGGCACGCCCGACAATACCAATGTCCTTTTCCTCAAACGCAGCCATATCTTTTCGTATCTCACGAGCCTGGAAGTGTGGCGATGTCCCGCTGATCACAGTGTTTCGAGATTCGGAGGCCAAGCTCTGCCCCGGGTGCGCAGCATGTCCATGAACAACTGGATGAACGCGTCCGGTCCCTGGAACAGTGCAACCCAATACAAGGTGATGCACCGTCTTGCCGATTTCCTCAATCCCGGCCCGTCGAAGACCTGGGTGCTCATCGATGAACGCCAGGAAAGTATAAACGACGCATATTTCGTGGTGACCATGAACCAACGCGGGGCCGGCGCTTACATTGTGGATTACCCAGCCAGTTATCACAACGGCGCGGGTGGGCTCAACTTTGCCGATGGTCATTCGGAGATCCACAGATGGCGCGATCCCCGTACCACGCCGCCTCTGAAGGACAATTTCAACCTTCAGCTCAACATTCCTTCGGCGAACAACCAGGACGTTGCCTGGTTGCAGGACCGCACCACCGGACCGAATTAGCGCTGGAACTGAGGGGACTCTTTCATCCCATGCCACGCCCGCTTCGCCCCTGCGGACCGCATTGTATCACCGTGCGCTTGGCGCAAGGCCCGGTCTGCCGTATCCAGCAGGGCATGAAAATCTGCCTCACAATCCTGCTGCTTTGGTCGGCCGGGCCGCCAGAGCGGGCTCGCGCTGAAGGCCCCGCCGCTGTGGCCGGCATCGCGAGTCGGAAGAGCCCCAGTCTGCAGTTCACCCAAACGGCTCCTTATTCCGACGCAACAAATCTTACGCGCCATTTTGGTTACGCGGTTCCCTTGCCGGAGTACTCGCTAACGAATGAATCCTTCCAGGTGCTGATTCCGGAAAGCTACTCCACCAATGGTTCCTGGGGCCTGTTGGTTTGGATCAGCCCGAGCGACGATCCCGCCATCCCTGCGGATTGGCAGGCGGAGTTGCTCACGCATCAACTTCTGGTCGTTAGCGCCCATCGCTCCGGAAACGAGCGACATCCGTTGGATCGGTTCCGCCTGGCGCTCGACGCGACCTGCAACATGTGCCGCCGGTATAAGGTTGACCGCCGGCGCATTTACATCGGCGGTTTCTCGGGTGGCGCCCGGCTCGCCAGCATGCTCGGCGTCGCCTATGCCGATATTTTTACGGGGACACTCTGCATTTGCGGAGTCAATTATTATCGGGATGTTGCCGGGATCGGCGGCCAGTATTACCCGGGCACGTTCGCGCCGGACCCAGGGCTGCTGCTGTTGGGCAAGCGAAGCGGCCGCTTCGTTCTCGTCACCGGTGAACACGACCAGAATCGGGAGAATACGCAACGCGTCTCCTCCTTTGGATTCAAGCGCGACGGATTTCGCAACGTGTTTTACCTCGAGGTTCCCGGCATGAACCATGCCTTGCCCGCAGCGGCAGTCCTCAGGATCGCTCTTGAATACCTGGCCAATGAGCCCCGTCCAAAGATTCCGGGTATCTGAGAGGGAGGCATCGCCATCGGGATCCTCCGCTCAGAAATGGTAACCAACGGAAAACGAGAGCGTGGGCGTGAACAAGCGGTAGCGACCGTTAACGGCCGGGTCAACCGTGCTTTGAACGTTGCGGTAGCCACCACCGATGATCTGGCCGGCCACGGCCCACGTCCAATGACGCCCCTTGAAGCCGCCACCAAGACTACCAACGTGCAGGTCGGTATCTGGAACCAAAGGCGTGTAATATTGGTCCGATGTTGAGGCCTGGCTGAAGAAGTAACCGGCGCTCAAATAGTATCCGCCCCCCAATTGGCGTGTGACACCGAATTCATAGAAGAAGCTCGACTGCCAGTTCAAGGGCAGCGTTCCGATCTGATCGATCACCGCGTTCTTGACGGCGTCC
The DNA here is from genome assembly GCA_025356925.1 of Limisphaerales bacterium. Lineage (GTDB taxonomy): Bacteria > Verrucomicrobiota > Verrucomicrobiia > Limisphaerales > UBA8199 > JANXQE01. Next base: position 12,729 of record JANXQE010000187.1, read on the forward strand.
CAGTCAGTCCAATCCACATCCACCTCGAAGTTCCAGTTAGTCGTTGGACGAAACGAGATTCCGCCACTGACCATTTGAGGGAATTTCAAATGGGTCGTCGTACTGACTGGAGGTGGTAAGAACGGTACTGACGGATTAAAGGAGGCCGTCCCGTTGTAATCCATCGTCGTCGGGCTGAAGTATTTTGCTCCGAACGACCACATGGGATGCGGTTGCCATAGGATACCCGCATTTGCCCCAAAGGCCCAGTCATGCCCCTTGAATCGAAGCTGGTAAGGCGACACCACCACGCCTTGGATCAACTCGGCCTCAGAATAATTGAAAGTTGGGCCTGCGGCGATTGACAAAGTGGAGAAGGGCTTCCAGGCGACAACCGGGTTAATGGTTACGTAAGTCAGTTGAGCCTTCAATCCGGCGTTTCGAAAGGGCGCATTATCTGGCCATTCCATTCCCAACCCAAACGGCGCATAGACTCCCAGCCCGAAAGAAAAGGGTTGATCCTTGGGGGTGAACACATAGTGAAATTGCGGGACCGGGGTGATGTTGTGCGTGTTCTCGAACTTTTGTCCCGAAGGGGACTGATAATCCGCGTAAATGTTCAGGTAAAAGAGCGATCCGAGCTGGAAATTGTTTCCCTCCAACTGGGTAATGCCTGCCGGGTTGTAATAAATGGCGGCCGGATCATCCGCGGTGGCAACGAACGCGTTACCACGGGCGATAGCCTCGGCATCCTGGTTGGGAATGCGCGACCCGAGCGCGATGACGGCCTGTGGAGCCAGCGCAAGGAGGGCTGCGAGAATTGCGAGTTGCCGTTGCCACTTTCGAGCATTGTGGCGACAATTCCCGCATGGGATTGATTCAGACGTACGTTTTGTCATGTTATTAGATCAAAGTGTCCCGAAACCAACCTGGAACGGCATCTTTCGGCTGGCTCGGTCTAGGAATAGCAGGTCGCACACCAAATCGGCGGCTGCTCGACCATCAAACGCGCTCTGCCTCCGGCCATGGG
>JANXQE010000201.1 GCA_025356925.1 Limisphaerales bacterium
CTTTGGAAACCCAGTGCCGGTTGTTTCATGTTCGGTCCAGGAGCCGTCCTGGTTTTGCCGCTCGATCAAATATTGGATGCCGCGCTGGATACTGGGCCGGTTGGGATCGTCGAGGGCGCACAGCCCCATCACCGCCCAGGCGGTTTGGGAAGCGGTGCTGGGCCCCTGACCTTTAAAGACCGGATCATCATAAGTGTTACACCGCTCGCCCCAGCCGCCGTCCTCATGTTGGACGCTTTCCAGCCAGTCGCGAGCCTTGATGAGCCACGGCTGGTTCATGTCGAGGTTGAACGCGCGCAAACCACGCAGGACCTGCCAGGTGCCGTAGATATAATTCACGCCCCAGCGTCCGTACCAGGAGCCGTCCTCCTCCTGGCGTTCCTGGATATAACGCAAGGCTTTTTGCACCTGCGGATTCTGCAGGCTGTAGCCCTCGTAGCCGAGCAGTTCCAAGATGCGCGCGGTGATGTCGGCGCACTCCGGATCCAGCATGGCGTTGTGATCGGCGAACGGCACTTTCTCGAGGACGCCCTTGGTGCAATCCTTGTCGAAGGCGGCCCAGCCGCCGTCTCGGCATTGGAAAGTGAGCATCCATTTCAACCCTCGCTGGAAGCATTCATCCCGCTTTTCGGGGTTATCAGTGGGGACCTTGCGCAACGCCAACAGGACCATGGCGGTGTCATCGACGTCGGGGTTCCACTTGTTCTCGAACTCAAAAACCCAGCCGCTCGGCTCCACCTTGGCGGGGTTCTTATACTGCCAATCGCCCCGGAAGCGGATCTCCTTGCTCATGAGCCAGTCGGTGGCTCGCTTCAAAACGGGGTCGTCGCTTTCAACTCCTGATTCATGCAGGCAAATGGCCGCGATGGCGGTGTCCCAAACCGGCGAAAAACAGGGCTCGATGCGGACGCTGTCTTTGGTTTCGTGCTCGAGCTCTTTCAATTTTTTCTCCGCTCGAATAACCTGGGGGTGGTCGTCCGGATAACCAAGCGCTTTGAGTGCGATCAGCGAGTTGAGCATCGCGGGAAAAATCGCAGCCAGGCCGTCGCTGCCTTCAAAACGTTCCAGCATCCATTGCTCGGCTTTCTTGAGCGCCCGTTTTCGGAAAGGATGGATATTATTTTGGGCAAACCATTCGGCGAACTTGTGGAGTCGATCCAGCCACAGGAAAAAATTGCGCCAGGTTACCCGTTCAGGATCGTGTGCCAGCGCCAGATCGCGCTGATGGACGCCTTCAGGATAAAGCTCGTTGAGATTAATCTTCAGTTGCCGGGTCGGTTTGAAATGGTTGATGATCGCCAGCGGCACGAGCATGGACCGGCTCCAGGAACTCATCTCATTGAAATTCACGTAGAACCATTTGCCGATAAGAATGACTTCGCAGGGAATCGTCGGGACGTAATCCCAGGGAAACAAGCCGAGCAGCGCGAGGTACAACTTCGAAAACGTATTCATGCGCGGCACGCCGCCGAGGCTCAGGGCCATTTCGCGGGCGCGCAACATGCGCGGATCGGTCACGGGCACCCCGGCCAGCTTGAGCGCCAGGTAGCATTTGACGGTCGCATTAACCTCCGACGGGCCGCCGTAATAGATGTTCCAACCGCCATCGAGCGATTGCATCGAGAAGATGTGGTTGACGGCTTTTCTTTGCCAGGCTTTGTCGACCTTGCCGTTCCAGTGGTGGTAGGCAATCAGGTCGGCGGCCAGCGTCGCATCGACCATCAGCTCACCGACCCAGTAACCTTCGGGTTTTTGTTGGCTCCGCAAAAAGGCGTGCGACCGCTTGATCGCGGTCTGCAAGTGGCTCTGGGATGGAGCAATCGGGGCCGGTTCACGTGGCGTGTCCCCTAAAATGCTCTCACGCAATGATGTGACATCCACGCAACATAATCTGTGAGCTAAACCCGGAGCTGTAAAGTCATTATTCAGCTATTCAGCCGCCTTGTGCCTTGAAGTTTGGATTTTCAGCGATACTTTTCCACCCTATGCTTGTCGAATTCACCAAGATGAACGGCGCCGGCAATGACTTTGTGCTCATCGATGATCGGGCGCAGAGGCTAAGGTTTAGCCGCGACCAGGTGGTTCGGATATGTGATCGGCACCGCGGGATCGGAGCCGACGGTCTGATCTTGTTGATACCGTCGAGCTCCGGGAAAGCAGATTGGGCGTGGAACTTTTTTAATAGCGACGGCAGCAGCGGAGAGATGTGCGGCAACGGGGCTCGCTGCTTCGCGCGGTTTGTGAAGGGCAAGACCGGGCTGGACCGTGAGTTTACCTTTGAAACCGAAGCCGGGGTGATTGCCGCACGCTTTCAGGGTGACCTGGTCACAGTGGACCTGACCGAGCCGACGGGCCTGCGCCTTAACGAGCCGCTGCCCTTAAGAGACGGCCGGCCGACGGTGCACTCGGTCAACACCGGAGTCCCTCACGTGGTTTTATTTGTACCCGACGCGGACAAAGCGATGGTGTTGCAACTCGGGCCGGAGATCCGGCGGCATCCACATTTCGGGACCAAGGGTACCAACGTGAATTTCGTTCAGGTGTTGGGACCGAGTCAGATTCGCGTCCGGACGTTCGAGCGCGGGGTGGAAGGGGAGACTCTCGCGTGCGGCACCGGAGTTACCGCTTCGGCGCTCATCTCGGCTCGGGTTCACCAGTTCGTTTCTCCCGTTCGAGTGCAGGTCCAGGGCGGAGACCAACTCGAAGTGAGCTTCCGCGAGTCTAACGGCGGGTTTTCCGATGTCCGTTTAACTGGACCGGCGGATTTTGTTTTCGACGGAACGGTCGAGATTTGAGGATGACCACAACGACCACCGGTGCTGGTTGGGCGGAGGTCAAAGCGACTTGCGTCCCTTGAACCAAATCCTGCTGGCCAAAGAAACCGTTATTGTCCATTTTCACCACTAGGCATCATGTTTACTGGAACTTACACAGCGATTGTCACGCCGTTCAACGCCGGCAAAATCGACGAGAGGGCTCTCGAAAGACTGATCGAGCGCCAGGTTCGCGGCGGTGTGGATGGGATTGTTCCCGTCGGCACGACCGGAGAGTCTCCGACGGTTTCCTACGAGGAGCACATCCAACTCATCGAGTTAGCGGTGAAATTTGCCGGCGGTCGTGTGAAAGTGATCGCTGGCACCGGGGCCAACTCAACCAGAGAGGCCGTCTACCTAACGCAGGAAGCTGAGAAAGCCGGGGCCGATGGGTCGCTGCAAGTCGCTCCGTATTATAACAAGCCCACCCAGGAAGGCCTGTTCCAGCACTTCAGGGAAGTGGCGCGCAACACGAAGCTGCCGATCCTGTTGTACAGTATCCCGAGCCGGTGCGGGATCGAGATTGGAATCGAAACCATCAAACGGTTGGTTAAGGAGTGCCGAAACGTTGTCGGCATTAAGGAGGCTGGCGGGACTCCGGATCGGGTGAGCCACCTGCGCGCGGCGGTGAGTCCCCGCTTTGTGATCCTGAGCGGGGACGATAGTCTCACGCTGTCGTTTATGGCCCTGGGCGCGCAAGGGGTGATTAGTGTTGCCTCGAACGTGATTCCCCGCCAGGTCGCGCAAATGGTGAAGCTGTTTGCGACGGGCAAAGCCCGCGCCGCTCTGAAAGTTCATCAGCGGTATTACCCATTGTTCAAAGAGCTTTTTATCGAGACGAATCCCGTGCCGATCAAGGCCGCCCTGGCGATGTTGGGGCAAATCGAAGAGGAATATCGTCTGCCACTCGTGCCGATGAATGCCAGCAACCGCAAGGTGCTGGCCGCGGCTCTCAAGACTTGCGGACTACTGAAATAGGCCGGGATCGAAACCAATCCGAGCTATCTGCACAGCACGCAACGGCGGCCGGTCGCCCGTCAATTTATGACCCGAGTTATCATTACCGGTTCCAACGGCCGAATGGGCAAGACCCTCGTCGCCTGCATTTCTCAGCATACGGGATTGCAGCTCGTTGGCCAGGTCGATCAGGGAGATGATCTGGCGAGTCTGGCGCAGGCTGATGTCGTGATTGATTTCAGTTCCCACACCGCCACGGTTGGAATTGCCGAGTTGTGTGCCAGGCATCACAAACCCATAGTCATTGGCACCACGGGCCATTCAGGTGAAGATCGTTCCCGCATTACCGGCTTCGGTTCTCTAATCCCGGTGGTTCTTTCCTCCAATTTCTCAACCGGCGTAAACACCCTGTTTTGGCTGACGCGCAAAGCCGCTGAGATATTGGGCCCCGGTTTTGATCTGGAGATCATTGAAATGCACCATCGACAGAAACGCGATGCGCCCAGCGGCACGGCCCGCACGCTGGCGGAAATTCTGGCCCAGGTCCGGCACGAGCAACTCGAGGACATTCTGCGCCATGGACGTTCCGGCATCGTCGGTGGGCGCACCGACGCGGAAATTGGGATGCACTCGATCCGCGGCGGCGACGTGGTCGGGGATCACACCGTGATCTTTGCGGGCGCCGGGGAGCGAGTGGAACTTACGCACAAAGCCTCCAGTCGCGAGACCTTCGCAAACGGCGCCTTGCGCGCGGCTGGGTGGGTGGTGACGCAAAAGCCGGGGCTTTATGACATGCAGGACGTGCTGGGACTGAAATAAAAGGGGCATTGAACAACCATCCCGAGCTGGCGGTCGTCGCGCTCGGCTCGAACCTTGGCGACTCGCGCCGAATGGTGCTCGACGCGATGGACCGGCTTCGGGCCCTCTCAGCCGCACCGCTGCTCACGTCGTCCCTCTGGCAAACTTCACCGGTCGATTGTCCGCCCGGGTCACCTCCGTTCATCAACGCGGTGGTTGGTCTGCTGCCGCGTCCGGGCGAGACTCCGGAGTCGCTACTGCGCAAGTTACAGGCATTGGAAGTGGAGTTCGGGCGACGGCAGAAGAAAATCCAAAATGAGCCTCGTCCGCTCGACCTGGATTTGATCGTCTTCGGGCAGGAAACCCTGTCAACGAAGGAC
>JANXQE010000254.1 GCA_025356925.1 Limisphaerales bacterium
CCGGTGCATCGACCGAATGAAGGGCTAGCGGACTGGAGGGGGCCTTCTCCTTGCTTGCGCAGGGATCTTCATCACGCCAATCTGCCTTGCTGCACCTAGTGACAAGAACGCTTTGGCAAACAGTTCGGCATTGAGAAAATTCGCGTTGGCTTTCCCGGCCAGATCACCGAATCGATCCAACCTCGGGAATCGTTTGATGGTGATCGCGTCAGTTACTTTGAAGCCGAACAGAAAACCGTCCGGCGTCTGGTTGACCATGCCTTCCAGGTATTGCTGGCTTGGGAAGTTGTAATAGGCCGCATCGACACAGACGGTCTTGAAAACCTCGGCGTATTCGGCCAGGCAGTCGCGATTGAACCGGGTTTGGGCAAACTTGCCCCTGTATTCGTAACGGTCGCGGTCGTAGAGCATTCCGAACCAGCCCGGGTATTTCCAGGAGGACGTGCCGATGAAGACGCCTTGGGCAGCCAGATTGCCAGCCTGTTCGGCTAATTGTTGCCGGGAGAACGTCACGCCGGCTTGGGGTGGCGTAGAGCCGTCTCGATGGTCTTAGCATCCTCCTCTGAAATCTTGGGTGCCGCCTTCCGGATCATTTGCATGAACCAGTCAATCTCGCTCGGCTGCCCCGGATAGCCAATATTCTCGCCGTCCTCCCGCACGGCAGACGGGTGCCTGGAGTTGACGATTAGAGCGCCCTGGGAATCCAGAAAGGCAGAGTATGGCAGCCCGGCAGGACCGCCGAGCTTCCTCAACAATGCGTCCGCTCCCGGATTCTCCAAGGCTTTGTTCTTTTCATTTTCCTGAACCACCAGCTTCACCGGGATGAAATATTTCTCGAAAACAGGCTTGATGTCGGGCCGCTCCAAGAACACATCCAACTTCCTGCACCAGCCACACCAGGACGCGCCGAAATGAAGAAATATCGATTTATCTTCGGCGGATGCTTTCGCCTTCGCTTGAGCCAACACCTCGTCGCTGGAAGGTGCCTCCGCGACGGCCAGAGGTTTAGTGGTGGACGGTGGCGCCGACCTGGTAGGCACGATGAGCTTGTCGTAAGGCCCATAAGGCCAGGGTTGAAGCAACTCCTTGTCGGCAGCCTGCGCCCGAGCAAGCACCGAACCCAAGAGAACGAGCGAAACCCACACTCGGTAGTTCTGCATGATGTTCCTTTTTGTTTCGTGCGGTCAGACTCTGGTTTGCTTCAGCTAAAGTAAATCCGGGCTGGTCGCTTACAAGGACGAAACACGGATCCATCCAGATGTTTGGCGGCGCACGCAGGGCCTCACGGTGCCGATATAGGGGGCGGCGCCGAAAAAACGTTATGATTGAATCCTGCGGCAATCAGAGAATGGCCGTTATAGGCCAAACCCATAAAGAGTTTGTTGCCACCAATGTTGGTGAACGTGTCTGCCCATGTCGCTCCACCGTCTGTGGATTCCTTGATGACGCTGTCACCTGCGATGTAAATAGTGCCGTTGATTGTGGTTGCCGCCCGAAGGGATTCCGTGACCGTGGTGTCACGGAGCGTCCAAACATCCCCGTCCGGGCTGGTGTAAATAGTCGGCTTTTTGCCCAATCCAAGTCCGCACGCGAGAAACTCGGTTCCTGTCCAGGTGCAAGCGGTGAATGGAACCGACGTAGGCGCGGACGCCGGTTCAGTCCAAGCAACGGAATTGCTGCTGATCCGAATGCCATCATTCCCCACGGCAACATAGCGAGTTCCGGAGCGACTGAAGCTGTAAAAATTTACCAGGCATCCGGAATCGCGGTTGGCCCATTTGATGCCGTTCGTGCTGGATAAGATTGTTCCCTGGTCTCCACCGGCGAGATACTGATGCCCATCCCAAAACAATCCCAGCAGGTTATTCTTCGTGGGTGAAGCGCGGCTGGTCCATTTGAGTCCGTCCGGGCTGGTCATGATGAGACCAGACTCGCGGACGACAACATACTGGTTCTTGGCATAAACAATCGCTCGAAAATCAGGATCGCAAGACTTGGGCATCCTGAGTTGAATAATCGAGCGAACGATGGTGTTGAAATCGAGCGAACTGCCAAAGACCTGGGTCGTCCAAATGCCGCTCGCGTTGTTGCGAGTGGCGATGAGTCCGTCAATGCCGACAGCGACCGTTTCCTTTGCGGTGCCAGCGACAGCGTAGAACGAGCCGATGCTTTGGCCATTGTTGCAGTTCGTCCAATTGGCCGCACCAGCCATGAGCGATGAACCGCCAAGCATGCTCGCGAGGATGAGCGGTTTTTGTATCAGCATTTTCACCGCAAATATGGGTATAGCGCCCACGCAGAAGTCATTTGCCAACCGCTGATTTCGCATCAAGCAGTGAGCCAACCTGCCGCTCCAGACCGAATTCGGCCTCAGTGCTGCACAAGTTGCCAGCCGTATCCACCAGCCACATAGTTGGAATGGCAAAGATGCCATATCGCAAAGCAAACTTGTTCTCCCACCCCTTGCCGTCAAAATATTGCGGCCAGGACAGTTCCTTTTCCTTTATAAACCGCCTCAGCACAGATTCCTTGTCGTCCAAGCAGATGCCGACTACCTCAAATCCCCGATCCTGGAATTTCTGGTAAGCTGCTTTCACCTCAGGCATCCGGGCGACACAAGGGCCGCAACTGGTTGACCAGAACTCTACCAGCACCACCTTGCCTTTGAGTTTGAACAGATCTACTTCGCGCCCATCCAG
>JANXQE010000306.1 GCA_025356925.1 Limisphaerales bacterium
TTCCCGGCGCTACGGTATGCCGGGGATTAAACAGGCGCCTCTCCGTTGGCAGCTTATTGGCTAAACACTCATCACCAGCCGCCACGGTTATTAATCCAAGGAAAATATGAGAGCCATCTGGTCTGGCGCAATTAGCTTTGGACTCGTTTCAATACCGATTTCCATTTACCCCGCCACCCGCAGGGAAGACCTAAAATTTCGTTTACTTCGCGCGGGGGATCTGAGCCCGGTCAATTATAAACGCGTAGCCGAGGCCGACGGAAAGGAAGTCCCCTGGGATAAGATCGTCAAAGGTTACGAATACGAAAAGGGGAAATACGTCGTTATCAGCGACGAGGATTTTCGGCGCGTTGACATCGAGGCCACCCAAACGGTTGCCCCCGGAGACGACATAATGAGTCTGCCTTCGCGGCAATGAGCGCTGTTTGGCCTAGGACGCCGTCGACGAGCTTTCTTGTGGTGAGATACAGCCCAGGTCTCGCTTCGGTTCACAACGCGCGTTTGAATGTCTGATTTGGCAGCAATCTAACCCCATGCGGATCCATTGCGACGGTGGCGAAGGTGGGGTATTTCCCTCAGTGCTCCGTGGCAATTTCGGACAAGCGCGCGCCAACGACTCGATGCTTCGGAGCAAACCTCCCAACACGCGCAAGGTTTTGTACCCATACTTCATTAGCGCCCAGGCGGCGGGCCTGCTTAGGTTTTTCGCGACTCTTGGATTGGTCGGTTCCCCGGGCAACCCTTTTGCAAGTTGCGACGGCACACTACCAACCATTCGCATTTTGCATATTCCAGCACTGGCCTAGCGGGGGAGGTATTGTTGCAAAATATTATTGAACAATTAGTTACGGATATAAAACGTCACTGGCACACGCTTAGCTAAATCGAAACTGCCAGTCGGGTGGAACAGTGACCAGATGGGGATTTTCCGAGCGGGTCCACCCGAAACGGCAAACGCAAATGATAACCAATCTAAAGAAAGACCGATGAAATCCGAATGGTTTCTGCTCACCTCCAAACTCCCCGTCGCCTGCCGGACATGAATCTGAGCAACTACTGAACGCTGATCAAAAAAACCAACAAAGCCCAGTAACTTTATGAAAAAAAAATCCGTATTCTGTATTACTAACTCTCGCGACCAAGCCGCTCTCATTGTTGATCACCTCCGGATCGCCGGCTTTTCCAACAATGACATCTCTGCCTTGTTCCCCGATAAGGAGACGTCCAGAGACTTTGCCCATGAAAAGAACACGAAAGCTCCGGAAGGTGCTGCCACTGGGGCGGGGACCGGAGGTCTGCTAGGCGGCGCGCTCGGCTGGCTGGCGGGCATCGGCGCGCTGGCCATTCCCGGGGTAGGCCCGCTGATTGCGGCGGGCCCCATCGTCGCTGCTTTAAGTGGTGCTGCGGTCGGAGCGGCCGTCGGCGGCCTCACCGGGGCTCTGATCGGTATGGGTATCCCCGAGTACGAGGCCAAGCGCTATGAAGGGAAGATCATGGCGGGCAACATTCTCATCTCCGCCCATGTGGAAAGCTCGGCTGAAGCCAAGCGGGCCAAAGAAATCTTCGAGGCGGCGGGTGCACAGGACATCGCCACCAGCGGAGAATCCTCAGCACCGGAGCCGAAGGACAGCGGGTCCAAGCCGGATTACGAACGGACCCCGGCCTACCCTTCCGCGCGCAGATAACTCATGGATTTGGCTGGCTTCCAGCGCGATGGAGAAATCGAGACAAGCAAAGGTCATTAGTCAGCAAGTTTTTATGAAACCCTTGCCAAACCTCTTTCTCGATTCTCGCGGATATTTATTATGCCGAAAAGCAACTCGGGCGGGCACTCCCGAAAATGGACAGGGTCGCGACGGAAGCGGTACTCCGGGGAGACTTCGAATCTCATCTCCTGCCAACCAAAGGCCTCGTTCAGAAGGTGGAGACTGTGTTTGCGGGGTTTGGCGAGAAAGCCCGCGCAAAAAAGTGCAAGGCAATTGTCGGTCTCCTGGAAGAAGGAGACCAAATGGCCTCTAAAAATCAGGGTTCACCCCCCTTCGATGCAGATCGATTTTTCCCGACGTTCCACGGCGAGGGAATCACCGCGGGGCGCCTTGGAAAATCTGCGCCGCCGCCGCATGGCCGTGACAACTATCCGCAACCGGGCGAACCGCCCATGAGCGTTTTTCCGACGTACTTTTTTTCCGACGTAAACTCCGCACAAAACCCCAATCAAGCGCCTCACTACTCCCGACTTATGCTCTACACCCTGGCTCTCATCCTGATCATCGCCTGGCTCCTGGGACTGGTCTCCTCCTACACGTTGGGAGGGTTTATCCATATCCTGTTGATCCTGGCATTGGTTCTCCTCGTCCCGCGTTTGGCTCAAGGCAAAAGCATTGGTTGAGGAAATCGGTCCAGGGTAAGCCGGCTTGACTCACGGGCGCTGAGCAATTCAAGAACCACAAACATCCAACCACAGAAAATATCATGAGCAAATACACTAATGCCGTTTACAAGGATCTGGAAAACCTGACCGAAGATTCGCAAGCGCTGCTGCTCGCGACGGCGGATGCCGCAGAGCACAAGGTTGTCGAAGCCCGGAAACGGCTGACGGCGGCAGTGGAAAAGAGCAAAGCGACCTGGCAACGGATGCAAAAGCAATCCGGGGAGGCCGCGCAGGCGGCCGATGACGCTGTTCGCAGCCACCCGTACCCGGCCATGGGCGTCGCCCTCAGTGTCGGGGTGGCACTTGGCTGGCTATTGACGCGTCGCAACTAAGCACCGCAAAAGGCTCGCAGATGTCGGCAATCTCAAAATACCTGGCTTTCTGCGAGCCGCTCCCTACCGGTTCGCGCAAGTTCGTATCCTGGTCAGGGTTCTGGCCGTCACCCCTCGCCTGAGATATGCCCTCATCGAACAAACCATTGTCCACGCGCGAACATTTTAACCACGAGGACGCGCAAGACATCATCCCGGGCTCACTGGCCATCGAAGCCG
>JANXQE010000307.1 GCA_025356925.1 Limisphaerales bacterium
GCCGTAATTAGAAATGAGGACTCCCCCCCCTTTTCTCGACCCGTCCCCGCACTCCCCACCCCCACCCCCGCCTGAGCCTGCCCCCCCGGGCGTGACGAGAAGTCCTTTTACACCCAATAGAACTCCCGCACGTGGAACCCCTTTGGCCGAACCAAACAGTGGCACCGCATCCTCCCGTAATCCCAATCGTGCCAGCAAGCGATCGGCCCCACGATCACTCGGATCGCTGTCGTGGCTGGTCGGCGGAGCTTCCTTGGTCCTGGAAGAAAAAGCGGACAGGTTTGGGTTCCAACCCCCCGCAGAACAAATCCCCAAAAGATGCCAGAAAACCCTCATTTTCTATCGCTCTATGTCAGGAGGTCTGGAATCCGTCCAGAGACGTTCGTGTCAGTGAAGGTGTTCAGAGTGGTGGTGGGGGTGAAGGTTTGCAAGGGCTGCCAGTTTGAGAGGTCAGTGGAAGATTCCACGGTTAAAACCAGCCCCGCGCGGCTCATGAATTGAAATTGCAAGTTCCCACTGGGTTGGAGGGCGGGTTGGCCGGTAATTGTTCTCGCCCCATCACTGCATCAAACGGTAGAACCTCGCTCCGTCGCTGACTGCGTTCGTCACCGCAAACAAGCTCCCCACCACCGTTGGCGAGGGCAACACCGTGCTCCACGCCGGCGATGCCAGGTTCGCCGTCGATTGCAGCGTGTAGCCCGCGAACGTCGCCGGCCATGTCGCCACCACGTCCGGCCCCAATGCAGTGATCGTCAGCGTCGGCGCCAACCCGCCGCACGTCGTGCCCGGAGTCGTGAGGATGCCATCATATGTCGTACCCCAACCGGTCGTCCCATTCAGGAACAGGATCTGCGTCAAAGAGGAGTCGAAGAAAAAAACACTTCCCCCATCCGTCGGCGCATTCCCTTCAAAACACGCACTCGACAGGTTCTGGCAATCCGCGAACGCCTCAAACCCCAGGCTCGCCAGGGTCGAAGGGAAAACAATGCTATTCAACGCCGGGCAGTAAAAGAACGCCGCCTGCTGAATGGTCCGCACGTTCGCCCCCAGCGTCACGCTGCCCAGATTGATGCAGCTATAGAATGCCTCGAACCCGATGTTCGTGACCCCGTTGGGGACGACCACGCTCGTCAGCCCGAACGCATCGCCAAAAGCCCCGTCACTGATGTTAGAAACCGTGTTGGGGATGACATAGGTTCCCGGCAAACCGCTCGGATACTGGATCAGAACCGTCCTGGTCTTGTCATACAACACGCCATTCGTCGTGGTGTAAAATGCGTTGCTGGGATTCACCGTGATCGAGGTCATGGCGCTGCAATCATAGAATGCCGCGTATCCGATACTGGTGACGTTCGTGCCCATCGTCACGCTGGTCATCCCGGTGCAAAACTCGAACGACGCGCTCACCACGGTTGAGACCGTGTTCGGCACCGTATAACTTCCCAACGCAGCACCTGGATAAGCAATCAACTGCTTAAAGTTCCTGTTGAACAAAACGCCGTTGGTGCTCGCATAGATCGCGTTCGTCGGGTTCACCGCGATCGAGGTCAAACTGTTCCCGATGAACGCCTCGCCTGTATTGGTCACGATATCCGAAATGGTGTAGGTGCCGCCCACCCCGCCCGGATACTCGATCAGGTAGCTTTGGCTCCGATTGAACAACACCCCGTTCGTCACCACGTAAAATGCGTTCGAATCGGTCAGCGATATCGTCGTTAGCCCTTTGCAATCCACAAATGGCCCATTGCCGATATTGGTCACGCTCTGGGGGATCGTCACGGTCGTCAGTGCCGGGCATTGGAACACCGCGTTCAGCAGGATGGTCGTCATATTCGTCCCGAACGTCAGGCTCGTCATCGTGTTCGCCTGGAAAAATGCCTGCGACCCCACGCTCGTCACTTTCAATCCGTTGATGGTGTCCGGGATCACCACGTCTCCGCCCGGGCCAGTATATTGCACGATCGTGAGGGTCCCGTTGTTCGTTGTATAGTTGAATTGCGCTTGCACGCCCACCGGCGCCGCCGCCAACAACAACAACAGCCAAACCGTCCTCAAATGCAAAAGAAATCCCGGCAGACGACAAGTAATCGAGTTCATTGGTCGCGGAGCGTCCGCCAACTACCCTTGTTTTGTCAATCCATTACGCGCCTTCAGTCGCTTCGCTTTCACACCACAAAGATTTTAATTAATGCTGTCGGATGCATGAATCTCATTTTGATCCTACTTGAACTAAGTTTGAATGGTCTTGCAAAAAGCCAGAGAGCCGTCCGCAATAATTGAAATTTATAAACGGTAGGAGTTGTTCTTGGCCGGTCAGGAGAATTTGGTTTTCAAGCGCCGCCCTGTACTTGACGCTGCGTGGGTGAGGAAGAATTGGTTGCCGGCTCTCGCGAGGACCTGCGCAAGCAGCCCCAAGTTCATAGTACGAGGAGGCCAAGGCGCTAATCTCGAAGATGCTCATCCGCTATGTTGAGGTGGCTGACGCCACAACCCAGGCGCTTTTGGAAATGTATACCTCGACGAAACTGGACACAGACAACGAATTTAGAACCTCCTGAGCCAGCTGTGCCCCTGGCAGCCTCCGCATGGATGATTGGAGCCAGGCTTGCGGGGTTGGCGGGCGGAGGCGCGGTCGGTCCTTAGGAAATAATTCCCTTGGCTACCTCACCGGACACATCGGTCAGGCGGAAATCTCGGCCCTGGAAGCGGTACGTCAGCCGTTTGTGGTCGATGCCACAGAGATAAAGCATCGTGGCATGCAGGTCGTGGACGTGCATCTGTTGGCCATCCTCGAGGTAGCGATAGCCCAGCTCGTCGGTTTGGCCGTAGGTGAGCCCGCCCTTGATGCCACCCCCCGCCAGCCAGATTGAGAAGGCGTTAATGTGGTGATCCCGACCGGAACCTTGTCCCATCGGCGTGCGGCCGAATTCCCCACCCCAGATGACGAGCGTGTCGTCAAGCATGCCGCGCTCCTTAAGGTCCACCACGAGAGCTGCCGAGGCCTGGTCCACGTCTTTGGCCGCAACGGGCATATCCTTCTCGATGTCTCCATGGTGATCCCAGGCCCGATGGTACAACTGTATGAAACGAACCCCGCGCTCCGCCAACCGCCGGGCGAGGAGGCAATTCGAAGCGAACGTGCCGTCTCCCGGATGCTTCACGCCGTAGCGATCCAGAATGTGCTGCGGTTCCTTCGAAAAATCTGTCAGCTCGGGCACCGAGGTCTGCATCCGAAAAGCCAGCTCATACTGGCTGATGCGGGTTTGAATCTCAGGGTCGATCCGTTCTTCCTCCAGGATGCCGTTGAGCCGCTTGATCTCTTCCACCACTTGCCGTTGCGTGCTCTGGCAGACTCCCTCAGGATTTCCAACATAATGGACCGCGTCACCTTTTGACTGGAAGAGAATCCCCTGAAATTTGCTCGGCAGGAACCCGCTGGACCATTGGCGAGCCGAAACCGGCTGGAGTCCCGATTTGCCGGCGGAGGTCAGGACGACGAAGCCGGGCAGTTCCTCGGTTTCGGACCCGATCCCATACAGCAGCCATGCTCCCATACTGGGCCGGCCTTTGATAATTGAGCCGGCATTCATAAAGGCATGCGCCGGATCATGGTTGATTTGCTCAGTATGCAGCGACCGGACAATACACAGCTCATCAGCAATGCCGCCGATGTAAGGGAACAGCTCCGAGATTTCCCGTCCGCGCGAAGCGGGTGATTCACCTATGCATGGCGGGCGGCCCTTCGCATCTCGAGAGCCTGGATTTCAAGCCGGAATTGAAACGCATCCAT
>JANXQE010000317.1 GCA_025356925.1 Limisphaerales bacterium
TGGACGCCGCCTTGCGTGGCAAGTTCCGAAGCGCGTTCCTGATCCTCTCCGCCGCGGTGGCCTGTGTGCTGGCCATCGCGTGCGTTAATCTCTCTAATCTGCTGTTGGCCCGCCTCAACGCGCGACGCCAGGAATTCACGGTGCGCCTTGTCCTGGGCGCAAGCCGGTGGCAACTGATTCAACAAACCCTGACCGAGAGCCTCCTGCTTGCCTTCGCCGGCTCCCTGATCGGTGTACCCCTGGCCGCATGGGCGACCGGTTTGTTGGCACGCCTGCAGACGTTCGGTGTGCCGCTGCTGGAGAACGCTTCGGTGGACCGCGTCGCCCTTGCCGTGACGATCGCTCTGACCACGCTGGCCGGCATTGCCTGCAGCGTGCTGCCTGCTTTCCAATTATCGCGTGGCCGAAGGGCTCAGGCGTGCCCCGACGTCACCCATCAACGCAGCGCGGGACGCTCGACCACCGCCGCCCGGAGCACCCTGGTCGTGGCAGAGGTGGCGCTGGCGTGCATGCTGCTGGTCGGTGCCGGCCTGCTCATCCGGAGCTTCAACGCCGTCCTTCAGGTGAACCTCGGCTTTCAGCCGCAACAAGCTCTAGCCTGGCGCATAGACCCAACCAAACAGTTCAAAAGCGGGGAAGACGTGGATCTCTATCTCGGCGGCATGGCCCGGCGGATTAGTGAGATTCCCGGTGTTCAAGCGGTAGGATTTAGCGATACTCTGCCGCTGGGTAGGAACCGTTCCTGGAGCGCGGGCGAGGTCGGCGCGCAATATCCGGCTGGTCAATACCCCGGCTTCTACCCGCGCCTGGTGTTTCCGAATTATTTGAGCGCGATGAAGATCCCGCTGGTGGCGGGCCATTTCTTCGACGAGCAGTTCAACCCGAAGGCGGAGAAAACGGTCATCATCAATGAAAACTTTGCGCGTCTCCTCTGGCCGGGGAAGGACCCGCTGGGCCGCAAGATCGCGGTCCTCGGCGGGTCGACCGTTATTGGAGTCGTGGCGAACGTTCACCACAGCTCGCTTGAAGATTCCGCTGGGAACGAGATGTATCTCGACTGCCGGCAGTGCGGCGACTGGGGCACACTCGAAATGGTCGTGCGCAGCAGCCGGTCGCCAGATTCGCTCGTGCCCGATGTCCGGAAGGCCCTCGCCGACTACGATCCGGCCCTGCCCAACGGCGGATTCCACACCCTCGACCACCTGATCGACGCCGCCGTCGGTCCGCGTGAATTCATCACCAATCTCCTGGGCTTTTTCTCCGGCCTGGCGCTGGCGCTCGCCGCGATTGGACTCTACGGCGTCATCGCCTACTCGGTCACGCAACGAGCTCAGGAGATCGGCATTCGCATGGCCGTCGGTGCGCAGCGGAGCGATGTCCTCCGGCTCATTCTACAGGGCGGACTCAAGCTGGTCGCGATCGGCGTCGCGCTTGGTTTGATCGGCTCACTGGCGCTGACCAGCCTATTGCAAAGTCTCCTGTTTGGAGTCACCTCCCACGATCCGCTCGTCTTCGCCGGCAATGCCGCGTTGTTGTTCGCCGTCGCCGGTGCCGCCTGCCTGATCCCCGCACTCCGGGCGATGAAAGCGGATCCGATGGTTGTACTTCGAGCCGAGTGAACGCAAACGAACCACTTACACTATGACCGATCTCAAATTCGCCTTTCGCCAGTTGGTGAAGCACCCTGGCTTTACCGCCGTGGCCGTAGTCACACTGGCACTCGGCATCGGGGCGAACACGGCCATTTTCAGCGTGGTGTATGGCGTGCTGCTTAAACCGTTGCCCTACCGCGAGCCGGAGCAGTTGATCCGGGTGTTCGAGAGCAGCGCAGGCCAGCCTAAATTCCCGATGTCGGCGGGAGATTTTCAAGATTATCGAGAGCAAAACTCCACGCTGGCCGGTCTCGCGCTTTACACGCGCCTGGATTTGGAGCTGTCGATGGATGACCAGCCGGAGCTTCTGTCCGCGCTACGCGTCACGTCAGGCTTTTTCGATGTGCTCGGGGTGAAGCCAATGCTGGGGCGAGAGTTTCGCCGCGAGGACGAAGCGCCGGACAACCACCACTCGATTATTCTCAGTCATGGACTTTGGCAGCGTCGCTTCCACAGCGATCCGGGAGTTCTGGGCAAGCCGGTCACGCTCTCGGGAGAGGCGTTCAGTGTGGTGGGGGTGATGCCGCCGGGCGTGCAGCATGTGGGCGGTGATTACCGGTCGACGCCACATGGGGAAACGGTGGACTTCTGGTGGCCGGTCACACTGCGGGCGCAGGACGAAAGAGGCTCGCACTACATGAATGCTGTGGGCCGAATGAAGGCGGGCGTCCTTCGCGCGCACGCAGCCGCAGATCTTAATGTGATTGCCGAACGTTTGGCCCGCCAGTTTCCAGCGAATGATAAGGACTGGCGCATTGCCATCCAGCCGCTGCGCGAGGAA
>JANXQE010000339.1 GCA_025356925.1 Limisphaerales bacterium
GAGCTACTGGCAGATGTTCTCGTAACGGGCGCACTCGCTAACAGGCTCGGTCACGGATAGAGCAACAGCCGCTCAATTTCTTTGTAGCTGCGCACTACGATGGTAGCGTTTGCCAGTTCCTCCGCCGGATGCGTGTTGGTAATCGCGATTACCCGCATGCCAGCCGCGAGCCCGGCTGCTATGCCGGGTTTGGAATCCTCGATAACCCAGCATTCCGATGGATCCCTCCCGAGCAATTGCGCCGCTCGCAGAAAAATATCCGGAGCCGGCTTTCCATGTTTAACCTCTGAGGCCGTTGTCACTACGGGGAAGAACCTGCGCAGCGCTCCAAACGTCAACACCGCCTCGACCACGAGAGGTTCTGAACCGGACGCCACGGCCAGGCGGTATCTGGCCGCGAGTTTCTCGACCAATTCCGGCAACCCGTCGAAGAGCGGCTGCTCCTTGCGGAGGATTTCCAGAACGCGTTCTCGCTTCATGGCCAGCAGTGCATCCAACGTCTGAGACGGCTTATGCCGGGCAACGAAATCGACCCACAGCTCGCGGTCCGTTCGCCCCAAATAGTTCGAAAACTGCAACCCGTGATTGTCGCCGTACCCAAGCTCGGTGACCACTTCCAGAAAAGCTCGTTCGTGACGCGGCTCGCTGTCGACGATTACGCCATCCATGTCGAAGATCACCGCCCTGGCTTCGCTCATAGCGCCGTGCCAAGCCCGTCTGGTTCGGAGGCAATCCGCGCGGGAAACTTGCCAGCTCCGCCTTCCAGTTTCATCGTTGCCGTCGGCTTTCGCCCTCCGGGCTTCGGATCTCCAGCTCCACTGGCGCGGTCGTCTTGCCCAACTTTAAAATACGCTGGAACTGAGCTGCCGTGACCGGTTGAACGGACAACCGGCCGTGCCGGACCAGCGGCATGTCCGCCAGGGCCTTGTCCGACTTGATCGTTTCCAGGTCTACCGGCGATTGCAGCGGCTTCAGGGGAGCCAGGTCAACGCTCGACCAGTCACCTTCCTTTGCTGTTGGGTCCGGGTAGGCCTCCTTCACAACTCGCGCCAGACCGACTGCCTGCTTGTCGGTGACGCTGTGGTAATACAAAACCAAATCCCCCCGCTTCATGGCTCGCAAATTGTTCCGAGCCTGAAAGTTTCTCACACCGGTCCATGCTGTGCCCCCGTCTTTGACAAACGCGGACCAGGAGTAAGCCTCAGGTTCCTGCTTCACTACCCAATATTGCATGCCCGAAAAGGTGAATCGAGATTACCAAATAGTCACGCTCGATCTCCCTCCGCTCAGGGGAAAGCACTGCCTTCGCACGGCCTCGTGCCAGCCGTT
>JANXQE010000368.1 GCA_025356925.1 Limisphaerales bacterium
CTGGTTGAACTGCTTCCAGCATTCGAGGTAGTTCTCCATCTGGGCAATCAATTGCTCGACTTTTTTGTTAGTGCTCATAGGCTAAAATTCAGATCACGAGAAGGCATTGAAGGAGTGTTTCGGGGCGAGGAAGATAATGGCGCCGCCCCGCAGTTCACGGGCGGTGATCTTTAAGCTGGAAAAATGGAGCGTGAGTTCCGAAAGGGGTAACTGCGCGGTGCGAGCCTGGCGGAATAATCTCAGCACCTGGTCCCCGATTTCCTGGAGCACTTCCTGAGAGCAGGCCGAGGATATCGTCGTGGCCAGGATCTGGTTGTTGCGATCCACCGTGAGAGTGCCCGAAGGCAGCACCTGAACGCCCGGGGCGGGTTTCGAGAATAAGTTCAGGAATCCCATGAGGCGACCAATTGTTTGCTGGGTTCACTGAGTTGAGGTGCGCTGGCATCAGCCGGCCAGCCCACCAAATAAGTTCTCTCTTCCTGCGGCAACAGCACAATCCGGTGATCCAGGCTGCGTCCCTCGAGATGGCCGATGGAACCAGCCTGGAGGTCGCGGGACAATTTTTGGGCGGATTCCAGCGCTTGCTGCATCCACAGCCCCAGCTCCTGCGTGGCTTCCGTGCCCCAACCTTCAGGTTTGCTTTCCGGTCCGCCGGGTAGGGAGACTACGAAGCTTGCTCCGGCACGGGTCAACGACGCCAGCCTCCAAACCGTTTTGCGGTGGTCCGCTTGTTCCACATCCTCGGGGTTCTGGCTCGCGGGAGCGGCGATCTCGTCCATCGCCTGCGCGGCCTCCAGCAGGAGCGCGTTGGCCGGTTTGTTGATGGTGCGCTCACGCCCGGGTTCGGTCGGCAGGTTTTCGAACGTGCCTGATTTCCATTCCAGGATGCGGCGGAAGGCGCTCTCCCCACAGGCGCCATCGGTTTCGGCGTCGATTAGTTCTCCCGATAAAATCCAGATCCGGCCGGTCAAAGCTCCGCGCGTGATCCGCAACACGGTCGAGCTCTGGGACAGACACTCCATTTGAATGAGGTCCATCAGGCTCTTGCTCTGGACGCCGCGGAAACCGCCTTCCTCATCGCGGCCGAGTAGCGATTCGATGCATTGCAGGAACATTTCCATGTTCTGCTGGGTATCGGGCTTGAGCCAGAACAGATCAACTCCCAGAGCATAGGCTCGGGCGCGAAAGTCCTCACTGTGGACCGCGGTCATGACCACCGTCCGCAGTTCGGGGAACTGGCGCCGCACAATCGACAGCACCTGCAGGCCGTCCATCTTGGGCATCTTCAGATCGCAGAGCAGCAGCCGGAACGGCTCGGACTTGAGCATGGACAACGCGCGAGCACCGGAGGTCGTGGTGAAGATCTCAGGATGGCTGGGCAATTGCGCCAGCAGCTCGCGATACAACTCCAGCACAGCTGGGTCGTCATCCACGATGAGCACTTTGTGACGGCTTTCCATATCGCTTCGTGTCAATTGCGATTGTGACTTTGATCTCTCACGGTCTCAAACGAAATCGGCATCCAGGGCCCAGCAGCATGCCTTGTTCCGTTTTGCCGGGAATCTGCGAAATTGCCGGTCAATTTGAAAACCGACTCCCCGCGCGCAGTGCGGAAGTTGTTCGGGCCGCTCGGGTCAGCGGCCGCATGGGCTCTGCTCCAGCGGGAAAGAGTGTTCAAAAAGGCCGCCAACGACAGGACAGCTGAGTCCAGTCATGAGACAGCCCCCAAGGCCCCCACGAGGCCGCGGCGAGAAATTGTGGCCCGTGCGACCGAACGGGAGAGAGCGGTTTCTCCGCCGCTCCGGTCGTGGCGCCGAGCCCAATAGGCGGAAGGATAAGCGGAGCAATGAACCCGCAATCGAGAGCTGCGGAACCGGCTTGAGGGCACAATCTTCTGCGCCGCAGGATGGCACAGTTCCTGCACAAAGTGCCAGCAGAAGCAGTTCAACCGATAAACAAACCGAATGAATCGTGCGCGGATAAGCAAGCAGGACGGCCTCTCGTCCCGGGTGTTCAACACCCTCGGCGGTCGCCAAAAGCTCCCAGTCGGCGGCGTCCGTCAAACCTTGGGCGGTTCAAATCGGAATACGACACTTGAGTGCGCTGGCTCACTCCACGAAAGTTAAAATGTTTGGCTTCCTAAAAAACCTGCTCCGCAAGGCGCCTGAGACATCGGCGGACAACTACGAATACGCCCCACACGCCGAGGCCTCGACCGCGGTGCAAACCGCGCCCAAGCCCCCGGTATTCAAGGCGCCGCCTTTGCGTAGAAATGGCATGCCCGTCAATGGGAATGGCAAAGGAATCGAGCTAAGTGTCCAGACCATCCTTCAAGGCCTGCCGCTGGAACTGCAGCCGCGGGTGCGCCGCGCCGATGTCGGAGATGCGACGATAACCGTGCCGCTTGAGAAGGTGCTCGCGCAATTGTCGCGTGGCGCTGTCAAAGTATCGTTCGGCGAGTTGCGCCAGGCTGCCCCGGATATCTTCACTGCACAGAATGACCGCGACCGTGTCCTGGTTTCACTGCCGTTGGCCGACATCCTCAACAAGCTTAATCCCGCGCTGATCGCTCGTCGTCGCGTGCAGCGCCAGGTCCAAGTCCCGGCCGAGATTAGCAGTCCGTTTGATTCCAGTGGTCAAGGTTTGGCTTTTTCGATCGGCCCTGCCAGAAACGAGCCTGAACCCGCTCCGTTGCCACCGCCGCCACGCCATGCCAGCTCGACTCCTCCCCCTTTTGCGGCCCCGCCGCGAGCGTCCCTTTCGGCTATGGCGCCGCCGGCTTCGGTGGAGGCCGCTCCGGCTGGGCCGGCGCCCCGGTTTGCCTTGCCCACCACCTCCCTGCCGCGCTCGGCGGCTGTTCCAGCCAAAGCCAGCCCTGCTCCGCCGACGCCTCCCGTTGCTGCAGCTCGGCCGCCGCTTGCTTTCACCCCGAGGCCCATCCTGGCCAAACCTCTTTCTCCCATCGATCCCACACCGGCCTCGCCGAGCCCAGCTGCGGCGCCCTCTATAGCTCCACCAGCCCCGAAACTCAGCGTAACCCCGGTGCGCGAGAACGCCGCGGTCTCAGCTCCCACCCTGGCAGCTCCCCTTTCTCCCTCAGCCAAGTCCACGGCCACGGCCGAGCCGCTCGTGGTGGCGCTGGCCTCGCTCGCGGAAAGCTGGCCTGAGGAAGTGCGCAAAGAGATTATCAGCCTGGAGCTGGCTGAGGTCAAAGTCGGCCTGCCCGCGCAGGCGATCGAGCAGGCTCTCAAGCAAGGCCGAATTTGCTTCTCCTGGAAGACAATTCGTTCCTGGATCAAACCGGCCATCCCCGCCGTGACCTCCGTTCACGACAGCGCGGTTGTGGACCTGCCCCTCAAGGTTGTGGCTCCGCTCTTTCTGGAGCGCCAGCGCGAAGCAGCCAAGTCCAAGCAAAAGGTCACCGTCGACGAAGAGATTCCCAATCTGTTTTTCGGTTTCCCGCAACCCGACGCGAGCGCAGCCGCTCCCGCGACCGCCCGCCCTTCCGATACCAATTACTATGTCTGGGACGATTCCCACGATACCGCTCGGGTTCAGGAATCCGAGGTCAAGCGCGGTCCAACGCCAGGCACCAAGTTTGTTGCCAAATATGCCACCCCCAACGAGGTGGTTTCCCGAGCCGCGGGGCTGGAAGGTGTGGCCGGCGCCCTAATCGCTTTGCCCGACGGTCTGATGGTGGCCAATCGGCTTCCTCCCGATTTGAACGCGGACACGCTCGCAGCGTTCTTGCCTCAAATCTTCGGCAAGGTCAGCCAGTGCACCAAAGAATTGCGCATGGGCGATCTTAACAATCTCAATTTCACAGTCGGCAACGTCCCCTGGAAGATTTTCCGGGTCCACGCGATCTTCTTTGCGGCTTTCGGCCAGGCAGGAGTGCCGTTGCCGACCGCCCAATTGGCTGCCTTGGCGGCTGAACTCGATCACAAACCAAAATAGTTTATGGCTATCATTAATCAGGCAACCAAAGAGCTCCAGGTCAAGATCGTCTACTACGGTCCGGCCATGGGCGGCAAAACCACCAATCTGGTTCAGGTCCACGACCACGTGCAGACTGCCGCCGGCAACAAAGGCAAGCTGGTTTCGCTGGCGACCAGCTCTGACCGCACTTTGTTTTTCGATTTTCTGCCCATCGAAGCCATGTCGATCAAAGGCTTCAAAACCAAGTTCCAGCTCTACACGGTGCCCGGCCAGGTCATTTACAATACCACTCGCCAGCTCGTCCTTCGCGGCGTGGACGGCATTGTCTTCGTGGCCGATTCCCAATACGAAAAGATGCCGGAGAACGTCGAGAGCTTCACCAATCTGGACGAGAATCTGAAGTCTTTGAAACAGAATCTGAGCGATATTCCCTACGTGCTTCAGTATAACAAGCGCGATTTGCCGAATGTGGCGCCCGTGGAATACATGGAGTTCCTGCTGAATAATCGCGATGTGCAGGTGCCCTCTTTTCCTTCGGTGGCTCACAAATGCGAAGGAGTTTTTGAAACGCTCAACATGATTACGCGCATGTTGCTGCACAAGTTCGTCAGCCAAGCCGCTCCGCAGTACGCCTGACATGGGCACACTCCCACAACTGATCGAGGAGGATATCCAATGCCTCGACGCGGCGCAGCGCGAGCTTTTGGAGAAGAGCGAAGCCACGACTGCGCTGGTGATCGATAAAGGAGGATTCCTGATCTCCAGTTACGGCGATGCGCGCCAGTTCGATTTAACCACCATCGCCGCGCTGGCTTCGGGTGCGTTCCTGGCCAACGAGACCATCGCGAACCTGGTGCACGAGACCAACTTTACCAGCGTCTATCAACAGGGCGAGCGCTTCAGCATGTTTGTTTTGTGCGTGGACGAGCATTGCCTGCTGGTGGTGATTTTCAAAGCCCACGTGAGTGTCGGGGTCGTCAAATACTTCGCGCTCCCGGCCGGGGAAAAGATTGCTGAACAGATGCGCTCCGCCCAGGAGCGTGACCCCGGCACTGGCTTGGATCTTTCCGTGCTCAACCTCGCGGACACCGCCGAGTTGTTCAAACGGAAGTCCTGAGCAGCTCTTCGGCCCCACGCCCCCGGTCAGTCCTCAGAGGCCTGAATGGCTTCCGTCGCAGAATGGCATTGCTTTAGAGTGCTTGCACGCGCACCAGGCCACCGTTTTCGCTTCCGTGATTTCAACCTTTTTCGGGCCCAGATCTGTGCCCTTGTGCGAGCCGTCGCAAAAGGGTTGGCTTTTCGATCTCCCGCAGGCGCACCACCAGTACGTCCCCGGCTCAACTTTTTGCACCATGGGAGATTTCTGAAAGATAATTGCTTCGCTCATAGTAAAGGCTCAGCCGTTTGAGGGATGGGTAAACCAAGCTGCGAAAGGACGCAACTGGAATCCGAAATGTCCGGTCAGCTTTTGCCATTAGTACGGATATCTTTGCGCCGGCCCAACGGCTACGTTCTTTCCACGAGCTGTCGCAGGTCCGTCGCGGGCGGTGTTGGATCGGCGGTTGCGACCCGGCTGCTCGGAAGCGGTTTAATGAGAATATGGCGCTGAGCTTAAAAATGCTGAATACGTCGGCACAATGGAGTGTGCTAAGACACGGGTCCCGGGTATTTGGGCTGTTGGGAAAAGCGACCCCCTTTGGACTTTCCTCCTTCACGCGTCATGACATCGGGCGCGCCTGGGCCCTGACGGCCGAGTTTGGCTGCCTTCGCTTGGAACGGCTCTCCGGCGAGGAAGAGGTGACCACCGAACAATTGGTTCTGCCAACTCCGTTCTCTTATGAGTACGGCATCGACGGGGTCAGCGACTCATCGGACACAACACGCGCCATCTTTGGGCTTTCCCCGGCAGAACTCGAAGAATTGGTGTCGGTGCTGCGCCGCGGCAGTTTCCCGGTGTTAGGCTTCTCGCAAGTGGATCTGCGCTGTAGTATCAGTGGTTGCACAATCCCGGGCTATTGGCCGCACGTTGTGGTCTCCAATATTGCCCTCTATGGAAACGTGGTATCGTTGGAGACCTTCGTGCGCATTGTGGTGGCCTCGCTGCCACAAGGTCAACTGGCGGTCCGGTTTCCAGCCCTCCAACAGGTTATCAAACAGATGATGAAGCTGATGGCAACTCAGCGCCGCGGTGTCTTGTATAGCCGCGAAATGCTGGAACTGGTTCCACCCACACCCCTGGCGGCCTAGCCCCTTAACCCGTAGCGCAGATTGTTAAGCTGCCGGGCAAGTCAACGGGGTCAGGTTGGCGGC
>JANXQE010000378.1 GCA_025356925.1 Limisphaerales bacterium
CTCGAGCAACGGCGTGGTGATCACGAAGATGATCAACAACACGAAAGCCAGATCGAGCAGCGGCGTGATGTTGATCTCGCTTAATGTCACCAGGGCACTGCGTTGGGAGAAACGCCTCATTCCTGAACTGCCGGGTTGCGGGTAGCAGGTTGCAGGTTGCAGGTTGAGGAAATCGCACTCGGTGCCGCGTCCAACCCGGCAATATGCAAGCTGCAGCTTGTGGTTGTGACGTTCATCAGTCTTCCAAGTATTCCGTTTCCATCTTGGAAACGAGTTCCTGCGCAAAGTTGTCCAGCTCGACCGTCAGGACGCGCAGGGTGTGAACCAGCCAGTTGTACCCAAACATGGAAGGAATGGCCACCAGCAGCCCTGCGACGGTCGTAATCAGCGCCGCGGCGACGCCTGGAGCCATGGCGGCCATGCTCGCAGTGCCGGCCTGGGCGATGCCTCCGAACGTGCTCATCACGCCCCAAACCGTTCCGAGCAGGCCCAGGAACGGGGCTCCGCTGACCGCAATCGCCAAGAGGATCAAACCCGACTCCAGCTTGAGCGATTCCTGCGCCACCGTGTTCTCGAGCGACCGTTTGACATGTTCCATCCCCTTGAGCGACACAAATCGTTTGCGCCCGCTGCCGTCCGGGTTCTTCAGCCGCGCATCCAACTCAACGCTGCCGGCCTGGTAGACCATGAACATCGGGCACCCGTCCGCTTGCACCCGCCGGTCGTACACATCCAGCACGTTTTTTTGCGTGCGATATTCCGTGTTGAAGAATTGGTTGAGGCGTTTGGCCCGGCGCATTTGGAGCGCCTTGCCGATCATGACGGACCACGCGATGATCGAGAAGACGACGAGGCAAAGAATGATCGCCTTGGCTTCAAGTGTGGCTTGGTCCCACACGTAAGACAACTCGGCCTGCTTGGGACGGCCGATTGCTGCTGCTGCGAAAAATCCTAAGGCGTTCATTCCGGCACGATCTCACTACGACTCCGCGAACTTGGTCGTGAGGAATAGAAGCGCCCAAGCGGAACCTGACTACTCAATAAAAGTCCAGATTGGATCCGAAAACGGATCAATGCTCTTTGTACCAGCGTCTTCAAAAATTGCAAAGCCTTTCTGCAAAAATGCTAAAGAAAGTTTCCGCCGCATGTCTAGACCGGTTTTACCCGGAGGAGTTGGCCGCGAAAAGCCGCAAAAGGCACGAGGCCGGCAGAGCCGGAAACACAAAGCCCGAGAGCTGATTCCAAAACCCGGGAATTGCCACGAAGGACCGCACTGAACACAAGGAAACGGGCCAATTCCTTCCCCTTTGCGCTCTCTGTGCTCTTTCGCGGCTACCTCTGCCAAAGGTCCGCCCACATTTGCCGGAAACTATTTTTCGCGCCTCTTGTGCCTCTTTGCGGCGACATGGGTTTCATCCGACCACCAACTCTCTCAAATCGGCCGCGAACGAGTCCACGTCCTCGGGAGTGGTATCCCAACTGCACATCAGGCGCGAGTCTTCCCACCCGCCGACGTGAGTATAAAACTTCCAACCGCGCTCATGCATTTGGTCCACAACCGGTTCAGGAATCTTCGCAAACACCGCGTTGCCGTCGACTGGATACGAAACCTGCACCCTCGGCAATGGCCTGATGGCGGCCTCGAGCCGTTTGGCCATGGCGTTGGAGTGTTTGGCATGCCGCAGCCAGGCGCCGTCCTGAAGCATCCCCACCCAAGGCGCTGAAAGAAAACGCATCTTGGAAGCGAGCTGTCCGCCCTGTTTGCAGCGGTAATCGAACTCGCGCGCCAGCTCACGATTGAAGAAGACCACCGCTTCACCGACCGCCAGTCCATTCTTGGTGCCCCCAAAGCAAAGCACATCCACTCCTACCTCCCAGCTCAGTTCCTTGGGCGTGACCCCCAACGACACCACGGCGTTGGCGAAACGCGCGCCGTCCATCTGCACTCGCAACTGGAAATGCCGGGCTACGTCGGCCAGTTCCTTCAACTCGTCCAGCGAATAGACCGTCCCGACTTCGGTAGCCTGCGTCAGGCTCAACGCCCTGGGTTTGGGATAATGAATATCCGTCCGCTTGTTGACCGCCGTTTCGATGGATTTGGGATCGATCTTCCCGTTGGCACCCGGCAGCAGCAGAACCTTGGTGCCGTTGGCGAAAAATTCAGGCGCGCCGCATTCCGAACCCTCCACATGCGCCATTTCGTGGCACAGAATGCTGTGGTACGATTGGCAAAGTGAGGCGAGCGAAAGCGAATTGGCCGAGGTGCCATTGAACACAAAGAACACTTCGCAGTCGGTCTCAAACACACTGCGCAGCAGGTTGGATGCTTTGTCCGTCCAGCAATCGTCCCCGTAGCTCACCTCGTGCCCGTGGTTCGCCTCCAGCAACGACGCGAGCGCCTCGGGGCAGATACCCGCGTAATTGTCGCTGGCAAAATGTCTGCAATCCTGACTTCGCTTTCTCATATCGCGATAATACCCCCTCGCACACCAGAGGAAAGAGATCTTCTCCCGGGAGCGCCGGCGAGTCACGGTTATGACGACGTCACGAACTGGCCGGCGAGACGCCAACGCTCCCAGGGCAAGCAGCCCATGAACCGGAGCCCGCAGGGCTGGCAGTGCTCGAATGCGCCTACGCGCACTGAGACACCTGGTTTCTTGAGCCACATTCCTCCACGACCAGGTGGTGAACTTTGTTCGTGAACCTGCTCGCAATTCCTTCGCAGCCTTTTTCGGCTTTACATGAGGCCCTTCTGTTTGAACCCAACTGTTACGGCTGGACCAGATGAGCGCGGTAAAACCTCTGCGACGAGTTTGTCGCCTCCGCATCGGTAAAGGCCGTGGCACCTAGCGTGTTGGTTAGTTTCCCCAGTTGATTCCAGGTGGTCAGGTCAGTGGAACTGAGAATCGTGTAGACCGCCGGCGGGCCGGTGACTGTAAACCCAAAAGGCCCGTCCAACGCCCGCTGCGGTGAGGCCAAGCTAACCGCTAGCGGGTAGGTGTAAACTGAGGCGCCTTGTCCTCGGAGGGAGGCAACCGTGCCTGCCAAGCTGCCGACCGCCAGTGGTTCGGGTAAAACCAAGGTTCTGATTCGATAACTCAGTAATCTCAGTGTGGTCAGATTTGTCAGCCCCGGCGGTACGGTGAGGCTGCTCATCAGATAATTGTTCATGACGTTCAGATAGGTCAGACTCGTCAACTCGGTTGGCAAAGTGAGGTTGCTCAGTTGATTTCCGCTGAGGTTGAGCCAGGCCAAGCTCTTCAGGTCGGCTGGCAAACTCACACTCGTTAGTTGGTTATCACTGAGGTCGAGCTGAAACAGGTTCGTCAATTCCGTCGGCAAAGTGAGGTTGGTTAGTTGGTTTTGACTGAGGTCGAGATAGCTCAAATTCGTCAGCGACGTGGACAAGTTGAAGGTGCTGAGTTGATTGCCGCCAAGGTACAGATTGGCCAGGCTTGGCAAGCTGGCCGGGAGGCTGAGGGTGGTGAGTTGATTGAAACTAAGGTCGAGATTGGTCAGACCCGTCAAGCCCGTCGGCAGGTTAAGGCTGGCCAGTTGATTATAACTGAGGTCGAGCGCGGCCAGATTGGTAAAATCCTGAGGCAGGTTGACGTTCGTAAGACTCAAACTCCCAAGGTTGAGCTGAGTCAACTTTATAAGGCCGGTC
>JANXQE010000489.1 GCA_025356925.1 Limisphaerales bacterium
AGCGCCTCCATGAACTCGCTGACGATGCGGTACTCGATCGTGTCCTTCTGCTGCGAACGCTCTAATTGAAGCAACAGGCATTCCCGCAAATCCCGGGCGCCGACGCCGGACGGGTCAAACGATTGCACCACTTTCAGCACTTCGAGAATCTTTTCGGGCGCCAACCCCGTGGAGGTTGCCAGTTCGTCCAGGCTGGCTTTCAAATAACCGTACTCGTCGATGTTACCGATCAGCATCTCGGCAACCGGCCACAAATCGCTGGTTAAGGATGACTCACGGACTTGCTCCAACAGGACTTCTTGCAGGGAAGTACTCGCCACCAACGAGTCGAACATGAACTGCCGCTTTTCCTCTTCCTCAGCGGAGGCGCGCGTGGGGAAGTTGGTTTGAGCAAAATGGTCTCGCCATTCCTGGTCCAACTGCACCAGCCGATCAAACTCGGCCTGGAACTCGTCGGCCGGCTCATTCGCCCCCTTTTCAGAGGCTGAGTCGAAAGCGAGGTCCGCGGGTGGTTCGGCTGGATCTGCTGCGTCCGCCCGAGGTTCTTCGCCGGTGTCCTTATCTTGCTGCTCCACTTCGGCTGCTGTGGCTTCTTCCAAAACCGGATTTTGCTGCAACTCCTGCTCGACGAGAGCTTTGAGCTCCAGCGTGGGAGCTTGCAGAAGGGCAAGGGACTGTTGCAGCTGCGGTGCTAGGACCAGCGACTGCGTCAGGCGTTGCGATAATTGCAGACCTTGTGCCATGGCGTTACTTTAGGCGACTCGCCCCAGAACTCAAGAACGATTTGGCATGATTTTCGCTCGTGTCGCCACCTTTTTCTATGGCTGCGCCCGGTTTATGGTCCCGGCCGAGCTGGCTCACGACGATTAAGCGTCGTTGGCGACGGAATCCAAACAAGCGCGCACGTTTGAGACGAGTAGATTCAGGATCCGCAACGAGTTGTTAACCTGGACACTATGTGCCGATTTATTGGTTCTAAAGTAGCGATTCACGCGCCATAAAATCGACGCCTTGGCCTGCTGGCTTTACCATACCGGGCTGAATCTGAATAGTTTGTGATAGAAAGCCAATCCCTGGCTTCTCGCCCCCACGAGTCACCACCGCAGAGCAGGTTCAAATTTCCCGGACCTGACTGTCGATCACCGTTGACACCACTGGCGGGTAGGCTACTGTTCCTGCCCTTAAATCGAGTAATTGATCACGGATATATGCCCAATACGAAGTCAGCCCAGCGCCGCATGCGTAACAGCGCACGCAAGCAACTGCGAAATCGCAGCATCAAATCGCGCCTCCACACTCTTGAAAAGAGCTATCTAACGCTGCTCGGCGCAGGTAAGCGCGAAGACGCCACCAAGGCCTATCAAGCCGTGACTTCCGCCTTCGACAAGGCAGCCAAATCGGGGGTCGTGCACCGCGCGACCGCTGACCGTAAGAAGTCACGCCTGGCGTTGCGTCTGGTTCGGACAAAGTAGGTTGGAAGTTCGAAGCTCGTAACTTCACCGTGGCTGGCCCACACCAACCTCGCGGCTGCGAGTCGGGGCGGTGGTACCAACGGGCCGGAAAAGCCTCGGTCTGAGCAGGCCTGCTCTGGCGAGCCGGAAAAGCAGGGCCGTGCGGAGACACCCCAGGCCGTAGCTGACACTCCGCCGCAGATTAATCGAGGAAGCCTCTGGAAAATAGTTCGTGGGACAACTAATTTCCGCGATGGTAAATCCATGCCAGAGGATTTGAGCAAGCATCTGGTTGTCGAATACGAAGTCGTCCGAATTGTCAGCCAGATCCAATCTCAACAGAATCTCCCTGGAAAACGCGCGGTAGCCAGTGTGATATTCTGAAAGCTTGGCCCCCAACAGGAGGTTTTCAGCGAGCGTGAGCGCTCGGTTTGAAAGGTACTTCCACAACGGCATGCCGCCCTCCAAGGCGTAACCCCCGAGAATCCGGCTGCCCAGGACACACGGGTGCAGCCCGCTGGCGATAATAGCTGCCATTGCTGGAATCAGCTTCGGTGTGTACTGATAGTCGGGGTGAATCATGATGACGATGTCGGCGCCGGCTTCGAGAGCTAGCCGGTAGCAGGTCTTCTGGTTTGCGCCATATCCCTTGTTCTGTTCATGGACGTGCACTTGCACCCCCTCGAGCTGGGCGGCCACTCTTACGGTCTCATCCTGGCTCCCATCGTCCACCAGGATGATCGTATCAGCCACCTGCTGTTCACGGACCTCCGCGTACGTTCGGCGGAGCGTTTTGGCCGCATTGTAAGCGGGCATCACGACGACCACTTTCTTGTCTCGATACATAAATCGACCGCCGGGATTGTGCGGAGAAGTGCCCCCATTGTCAGGTTGATTAAAGTTCCTATCGAAAAAATGCTCTACCAGCGACCAATCGCGGGATGCGGCCGCTCAACTGGTATGTGGCGTCCTTTCTCAAGCCCAATGTGGCTATTACTACCGGCACGCGAGCATCACCGCCAGGAACAACCTCGTCTCGCTTGAAATCGAGCCCGGCAAAACGCCGTGGGGGCGATGCCGCCGGGCACGTAATGCCTCTTGCAACTTAGTCTCAATTGGCCTATGCTGCGCCCAGTGAAGAAAAGACCGCTGCGGACGTATTCTATACTCGAGGGCCAATGCGCCGGGCCCGAAGCCTGCCCGCTGAGCCGCATCCAGGCGGGAACCACCGTGTGCATCAAACATCTTTCCACCGCCCCGGAACTGCAGGTCCGCCTTCGCGAACTCGGCCTAGGCGAGGATCAGCACGTCAAGGTGGTGGCATGCGCATCCACTTTCATCTGTCAGGTCTGCAATGCGCGCTTTGGAATCAGCGAGAAATTGGCCGATGCCATTTTCGTTGAGGCGATTCCCACTTCGCAGGCAGCACTGTGACCACTCCGGCCACACTCCAACCTCTGACCTTGGTCGGCGTGGGGCGAACGGCGACGGTCGCAGAGATTAAACTTCCTCCCGAGAGCCGGCCGCGCCTGATGGAAATGGGGCTTTTGGTTGGAACGCGTGTTGAGTTGGTGCGCTTCGCACCGATGGGCGATCCGATTGAAATCAAGGTGCGAGGTTATAACCTGACTTTGCGCAAACACGAAGCGGAGCAGATCTTCGTCCGAGCTAACGACTAACAACGCGGGAGCCGAGGTCAAGAGATGAGTTCCGGCACCTCCAGCACCCCAGGGCAACCCACCACGCCGCCCGAACGATTCGGACCCACCGCAGAGCCCAGCGCCCTAACCCCGCCCGAAGGCGCTTCGCTCATCCCGCCGGTTGAGCAAAGACGGGCTTTCCCAAGCTCCCCGCTTTACGTCGTTCTGACGGGTAATCCTAACTGCGGCAAGACAACCCTCTTCAATGCACTCACCGGCCTGCGCGCCAAGGTGGG
Organism: Limisphaerales bacterium; assembly: GCA_025356925.1. Taxonomy (GTDB): domain Bacteria; phylum Verrucomicrobiota; class Verrucomicrobiia; order Limisphaerales; family UBA8199; genus JANXQE01. The sequence continues at coordinate 3,388 of JANXQE010000489.1, forward strand.
CAATTACGCCGGCGTCACGGTGGAGCGCAAGGAAGGCCGCCTGCTCGGGGGGCCGCCCGATTTGAAAATTCAAGTGTTGGACCTGCCTGGAACCTATAGTCTGAGCCCGCAATCGCTCGATGAGGAAATCTCGCGAGATGTGCTGCTCAACCGCCTTACCGAACTGCCGGCCCCTGCGTTAGTGCTCGTGGTGGTGGATGCCTCGAATCTGCAGCGCAATCTTTATTACGCGACCCAGGTCATTGAGCTGGGGTATTCCACGGTGATCGCGTTAAACATGATCGATGTCGCGCAAAACAACGGGCACCATGTGGACCCGGAGAAACTCTCGCGGGCACTTGGGGTCCCGGTTTACCCCATTGTTGCCAGCGAAGGCCAGGGACTGCGTGAGTTAAAGAAGTCCGGGGAGAAATAATCCACGATCCGCTGGGTCCCCAGGGACTCTTCCGGAAGTGCCATGAGTTTGATGAGATCCAG
>JANXQE010000490.1 GCA_025356925.1 Limisphaerales bacterium
AAAGGAAATCCCTTCACTGGCACCAATCGCGTAGAAGACCGCACTAATTGGCCGCTGAGCTACCAAGCGAGGGTCTAACTGCTTCAAGGCACCAGCGGTCGCATTTCTCGCGTTCGGAAAGGCCTGCTCACCAGCGGCTTCAAGCTTGGCGTTAAGTTCTTCAAATTTGCTTTTGGCGATGTAGGCTTCACCGCGAACCTCAAGCAGTGCGGGGGGCTTCTCTAGTCTCAGTTCTAGAGGTATTCCGCGAATGGTTCTGACGTTAGTGGTTATGTCGTCTCCAAATTCACCGTCCCCTCGCGTGACCGCGAGTGCAAGTTTGCCGTTCCTGTAGTGGACGGCGATGGAGACCCCGTCCACCTTCGGCTCCATAATATAATCGACTAGCGTCTTATCCAGACGCTTTCGAATGTTCATATCGAAGTTTTTCAGCCCTTCCAATGAATTCTCATCCTGCATTCTGTTCCGCACCGCCAGATCGGGCTGATCCTTCTCAGTTGGATTTTTCGATGCCTCTATCTTTTCAAGAGACAACATTGGCAAAAGATGCTTCACCCGCTGAAATCCGCCGATAGGCTGCCCACCAACACGCTGGGTGGGCGAGTCCGGTGTTACAAGCTCAGGAAATTCGGTTTCAAGGTCGACAAGCTCCTGATAAAGCCGGTCATATTCCGGGTCTGTCAGCTTCGGCTGCGCCAGGACGTAATAGGCATGATCATGTCGGCGGATTTCCTCAGCCAGTTGATGGTGACGATTTTGAGCGTCGTTAAACGTCATGGCAAAACCTTCCGATTAGTCCCCAAAAAATGCACGCACAATTTGATCCGCGGCGTCGCTAGGCATCCCAGGCCTGAGGAGGTTTGAGGTTTACCCATCACATCATTCTTTCACTCCGCCGTGACAGACGGGGCATGCCCGGATCATCGCTCGACGATCGAGCTGATCCCCCGTTAGCGTCAGTGGCGAGGACTCGCGATGGCATTGAGCGCAGTCGTAGTTGCGCATCAGCACAACCGAGTGCGCCTTCTCGAAGTGGAAATACCCGGAGCGCGGCTGGGCGATCAGCTGGCGCAGCACTTCGCGCCAGGCGCGAAGTGAGTCCGGGTCGGTAGCCCGCGACGTGGCGGGAGGCGCTTCTACGGCAGTGTGCGCGAGGGGCGTCAACGGGCCCCCGAGTCTTCCGACAATGTCCTTCGCGGCAACTCGCCCCATCCAGATAGAGGGACCGAGCATGGTGCCTTCGAGTGCGGCCTTGCCATTAATGCCGCCGACACCAGTAAGTTCGCCCACGGCGTACAGACCCGGAATCGGCTGGCTTTTCTGGTCGAGCACGCGGCAGGACCGATCAACCGCCACACCGCCCAGGCTTTTGCGGGCAAGCGGAAAAAATTGAACCGCGTAAAATGGCGGCTTTTCAACTTTCAGCGGACGCTCCGGGCTGGAGGGGCCAAAACGATGAAACTCCGTATCCTCACCCTGATCGATCATCTCGTTCCAGCGCCGCACGGTTCGCAGCAGCGTGGCCGGCAACCCGGCCGCCTGGGCGAGGGCCTCGATCGAGTCAGCCCGTTTCACCCATTGCGCGAGCTTTGGGTTGGCAAAGATTTCCCGCTCCACGACGTTGGTGTCGTCCCAGTCCGAGCCGGAGACGAAGAACTGCGGGCGAGAGCCTGCGTCGAAAATCGCCCAATACGTAGCCGGAGTTTGCCGCAGCACGGCCGGCATCTGGGTTTTAGGATCGGGCGCGTCGTCGCGCACAAACCTCATGCCCTGGGCATTGACCCAGATAGAGGCAGGATTGAACGCATGCGTACCGCGCCCGCCCTGGGGCTCGCGCGGGTTCACCAGCCCCGTCGAGTAAAACAACTGGTGATCGAGTTGCGTCAGGGCGCCACCCGCATGGCCGGCGAGCTCAAGCCCGCTCCCCAGCGCATTGATTCCCGATCCCAAGAGGATGCGAGTACCGCTGAATAATTCCGGAAAATAATGCGGCCAGTACGCGCGTACCAGCTCCAGGTTGCTCTCGAAACCGCCGGTGGCAAGAACCACGCAACCTGCCCGAAACTCATTCGTCTTCCCACTCCGTTGATTGCGCGCCTGCACTCCCGCTATGCGTCCGGACTCGACCACCAATCCGGTGACCTTGGTGTTCCAGACGAAAGAAAAATTTGGATACCGCAGACACTCGCGATAAATCGGGCTGACCAAGCCGATGCCGCGTCCCTGGGCAACGTGCTGGCGGCGCACGGTGTTGCCGGCGATGATTTGCGGAAACAATTCCCAATGCGTTACCCCAAGGTCATGGAGCCAATCGTATACCTCGCGCCGCGAGTTCCGCACATAGAACCGCACCCACTCAGCGTTGGCATCTTCGCCAAATTGCATAAAGTCCCGGCAGGCCAGTTCCACTGAATCAACGATCTGACTCGCCTGCTGCTCCGGAGTACCAACCAGGCACACCATGCCGCTGGACATGACGGCGTGGCCGCCAAAGACCGACGCCATGTCGATAAGCGTGACACGAGCGCCGGCACGAGCCGCATCCAACCCCGCGCAGAGTCCCGAGATACCCGCGCCGACGATGACTATGTCCGCCTTGGGTGCGTTGGCCGTGGCCTCCTCGCCACGAATACCGCTTGGAAACAAGGCCAGCGAAATCAACACGAAGATCGCTCTAGTTGGGGTGCTCATGCGCAACTGATGTTGACCCAGCAATCTGAAATACTCAAAAGTGAAATTTTCGATGGCTGCCGTTGAAAGCCACGAACGACCGGCAGGGGGTCAGCCCCATGACCGGCTGCCTTTGCGGCTTGCCGGGGAACGTGCTTTGCGCCACAAATGTCGATGATGTCTAATCGAATTTACGGTCGCGGGCGTGCGAATTTCCTGTGGTTGTCACGAACATTAACCGGGTGCCTCGGTTTTGGGTTTCTCTGCTCCGTCGCCATTGCGGCGAACAGCGCCAAGTCCCTCGGCGAGTACGCGGCCGAAATGAAAACACAACTGGTACAAAAAGTCCTGCCCTATTGGTACGACACCGCCATCGATCATAAAAACGGCGGCTACGTTCTGTCGGACGATGCCGCAAAACAGGCGACGCCCGCCGCCGAGAAACAGTTGGTGACGCAGACCCGGATGATCTGGGGATTTTCTCACGCCCATCTTAAGGGTCTGTCGGATACAAAACGCAACTACCTCAAAGCAGCAGAATTGGGCTACCGGTTCCTCCAGGAGCATTTTCTGGATAAGGAGAACGGCGGCTATTATTGGACCACGGACCTGGCTGGCAAACCATTGGACCAGAGGAAAATTGTTTACGGCGAGTCGTTTGCGATTTACGGGTTGGTGGAGTATTACCGCGCCAGCGGAGACAAAGCCGCGCTCGGACAAGCGCTCGAGCTTTACCGGGTGCTCCAGAAACATTCGCACGATCTCAAGAACGGCGGCTGGCTGGAACATTTCGAACGTGACTGGAAGCCGATCCTCGATCCCCAGGCCCAGGTCATCGTGGAGTTGGGCGGAGCGAAGAGCGCCAACACCCACCTGCATTTCATGGAGGCGTTGACGGAACTCTATGAAGCAACGCACGACAACGAGGTGCGACAGTCCTTGGAGGAAGCGCTAAAAATCAACTCCACCTGGTTTTATCCCAGTGACCCGTCCAAGTCAGCGTTTCATCGGCAACCGGACTGGCAGCCAGTCACCGCGCGCTCCAGCGCCGGGCTGTCGTACGGGCACAATGTCGAGTTCGCCTGGCTGATGATTCGCGCTGAAAAAATGCTGGGCCGCGAGCTGTCCTGGGCGCAGTTCGATGCGCACCTTCAGCACGCCTTGAAGTATGGATACGATCACACGCGCGGCGGACTCTATAGCCGCGGATTCGATAATCAGCCGGCGACGGATACCGATAAGGTTTGGTGGGTTCAGGCCGAAATGCTCGCCGCGTTGACCGATGCCCTGAAGCACAAGGAAAACCCGGCTTACTCGGAAGCGCTGGACAAGCTGCTGCAATTCATCCTGACTTACCAGGTTGACCCCAAAGACGGCATTTGGCTGGACACCGTCGCAGCCGACGGGAAACCCAAAATCACAGCCAAAGCGCACAATTGGAAGGCCAACTACCACGACGTGCGCGCGATGGTGAAGTTCATCGAAGGCTTCGGCCCGGGCTTCTGAAAAACGTTTGGCAGTCTTCTTAATCGGCACGCGTACGAACGGGAGCGCGGCCAGGACATATGCCCCTTGCTCTCGGCATAGCCCACCATCCCCGCAGAGTCCACGTCTGCGATTCGGCGGATTGAACATCTGCGACCAGTCCCGAAATAAAACGGGCGGGTCGTTGTCGACCCGCCCGTCTGAAGTGCTTCGCGGTTGAGCGCGACCCTATTTGATCTCTTTCGGCTCGTCCGTCTTGGCTTCGTCAGCGGCATCGAACGCGTGCTGGAGCGCGACGAGATCTTCGCCGGGTTTGAGAGCATCCAGCACCGCTTGTTCGGCCTTGAGCTGTTCGGGCGAGTAGTTGGCTGCCTTGATGGACAGCCCGATGCGCCGGTCAGCTTTGTCGATCTTAATGACGCGGGCGGTCACTTCCTGGCCGACTTTCAGCACGTTTTTGATTTTGTCAACGCGCTCCTCGCTGATCTGCGAGATATGAACCAGCCCGTCGATCTCATGCTGTAACCCAATGAAAGCTCCGAAGCTGGCCAGCTTGCTGACCTGTCCCGTGACCAGGTCGCCCACCTTGTAGAGGCGGTCGATGTTCTCCCACGGATCAGTACTAAGCTGCTTGAGGCCCACCGCGATGCGCTGGTTGGTTTTGTCGACTTCCAGAACTACGGCCTCGACCTCATCGCCCTTCTTGAGGACCTCGGAGGGGTGATTGATCTTCCGAGTCCAGGAAATATCCGAGACGTGAATCATGCCATCGAGACCTTCCTCAAGCTCGATAAAGGCGCCGTAGCTGGTCAGGTTGCGGATCTTGCCCTTGACGCGGGTGCCGGGCGGGTACTTCTCCTGGGCGCGGTCCCAAGGATTGGTCTCGAGCTGGCGCAAACCCAGAGAAATCTTCTGCTCTTCACGGTTGATGCCGAGCACGACGGCCTCGATTTCCTGGTCTTGCTTAAGCATGTCGGAGGGCTTGGCGACGCGCTTGGTCCAGGAAAGTTCCGTAACGTGAACGAGGCCCTCGACACCGGGTTCGAGTTCCACGAATGCGCCATAAGGAACCAGGTTGACCACCTTGCCCTTGACCTTGGCGCCGACCGGGTATTTTTGCTCGATGCTGTCCCACGGGTTGGCCAGCTTTTGCTTGAGCCCCAGACTGACGCGTTCTTTCTCGCGATTGATGTCGAGGACGACTACGTCGATGTCCTGGCCGACCTTCAGCAGCTCCGAAGGATGCCCGATCCGGCCCCAGCTCATATCCGTAATGTGGAGCAGGCCGTCGATGCCGTTCAAATCGATGAACGCGCCGAAATCGGTGATATTCTTAACCGTGCCCTTGCGGATATCGCCCGGGGTCATTTCGGTGAGCAGTTTCTGACGGCGTTCCATCCGCTCCTGCTCGATCAGTTCCCGGCGAGAGAGGACAATATTTTGCCGCTCCTGGTTGATTTTGACGACTTTGAAATCGTAGGTGTTGCCCACGTACTGGGCCAGGTTCTTGGGCGTGGCAACGTCGATTTGCGAGGCGGGCAGAAACGCCTCGACCCCGATGTTGACGAGCAATCCGCCTTTGACGATGGCTTTGACCTTGCCGGCGATGGTGCCGCCTTCGTTGCAAATGGTCAGGATGCGCTCCCAGTTCTTCTTGAACTCGGCCTTTTCCTTGGAAAGGACAACCATGCCTTCTTTGTCTTCGAGCTTCTCGATGAGGACATCGATCTCATCGCCAACTTTGACTATTTTGATGTCTTCGAACTCATTGGCGGAAATAACGCCCTCGCTCTTGTAGCCGATATCTACGAGGACTTCCTTGGGACGGACTTCGATGATGACACCTTTGACGATACTGCCTGCCGCAAAGGGCAAGGCGCCCCGTTGCTTCAGGGCCTCTTCCATTGTGAGCATAATTAAACTATCTGACGAACAATGAACCTACGGGAGACTTGGTCAGCGCAGGGCTTTCCGAGCTCCATTGCCTAACGAGACCAGACGTTGCTGTGACAACGGAGGTTAAGGGTTAGGTTCCTGGTTAACTTCAATTTCTCAGCCTCAATGAACATCCGCACACGCGGCGCTCAGGCGGGGTAAGCATAATGCTGGCCCATGGGGAAGCAAGCAGAAACTGATGGTAAAATTCGCGTGCCCTTCGAGGGGCAAACGCTAGGATGAAGTGCAAATGCCGGACGCATACCGACGGTTGCTCGACGCAACCATTCAACACCTCGAAGGCCTCAAAGCGGGCGGAGTCCGTTTTGTAACCGTGTCGCACCAGGCCCTGGCGGGGCTGGCTCCGGGCTCTCCACGGCCAGTTGCCCCGCGTCCACGGGCGATGCGGGCCGGGAAACCATCGGTGCCCGAGACGAAACCCGCGACTCCGTTGCCGCCCTTGGCGAAATCGGCCGGCTTCAAGCCGACTATCGGACCGCCCGTCCTTCCGGCGGCTATTCCGCCATCTGCCCCGCTCGGAGTCTCCGCACCTTCCCCTGAAGCCAAAGCTGCCGCTTTCGCCGAACTGCGTCAACGGGCATTGGTCTGCGTAAAATGCGCGCATTTGGCGGCTTCGCGGAGGACCGTTGTCTTCGGCGTCGGCGACATCAACGCGCAGCTGCTGTTCATCGGCGAAGCGCCGGGAGCGGAGGAAGATCAGCAGGGCGAACCGTTCGTCGGCAAGGCCGGCCAGTTGCTGACCAGGATCATTCAGACCATGGGTCTCTCGCGCAGCGCCGTTTATATTGCCAATATTTTGAAATGCCGGCCTGACACACCCGGTCAGGCTGCCGGGAACCGCAAGCCGAAGCCCGAAGAAATGCAGACCTGCATTCCCTATCTGCACGAGCAGATCGATCTGATCGGGCCGAGAGTGATTGTCGCCCTGGGGGCCACTGCGGTGGAAGGTCTGCTCGGAAAAACCATTGGGATCACCAAACTGCGAGGCCAATGGCGCACCTATCGCGGGATTCCACTCATGCCCACCTATCATCCGGCCTATCTGCTGCGCAACCAGGCGCTGAGTGAAAAACGCCGAGTCTGGGAAGACATGCTCCAGGTCATGGAACGCCTCGAGATGCCTGCGAGTGAAAAACAGCGAAATTACTTCTTGTAGGAACGCCCAGGCGGCGAATTTGCGATGGATTTTTTGCGAGGCGATGGCACTGTTCTACTCATGGTCAAGGTCACCTATTTCCTGGAAGTGATTTCTTCCTGGTGTCACTGGGCAGAGCCTTCCTGGGCCGAAGTGAAGCAGCGTTATGCGGGACGGGCCGAGTTTGAGTGGAAGATTGCGCTGATGTCGCCGGAGGGCTACCCCGCGTCGGCACATCAGTGCGAATGGTTTTACCGACGCAGCGGTTCGATAGTCCGCTCGCCATACCTGCTCAACGCCGGCTGGTTCGAACCGGACATTAAACAGTACCTGGTTCCCAATTTCCTCGCCCAGGCTGCCAAGGACCTTGGGGTCGCTGATGACCGGGTCCGATTGGCCATTGCGCAGGCCGGCTTGCGGGAGGGGAAGAAAGTCGGCCGGTGGGATGTGACACTGAACGTTGCTGCGGCAGCCGGCGGGCTCGATGCGGCGAAATTGTTGGCCCGGGCGCAAGCACCCGAAACGGCAAGCGCAGCGCAAGCCACCACGGCCGAGTTTCACGCGTTGCAGGTAACGCAGCGGCCCACTTTTCTCATCGAAAACTCTATTGGCGACCGAGCTGTGTTTTCGGGCATTGCCCGGGCCGAACCGCTGTCGGCGGCAATCGCCGCGCTCCTTTCAGACGAGGCCGCTTACGCTTCCTGGAAAGCTCATTTTGGCGATCCGCCCGGCCGCTGAGGGTAGTCCTTCCAAGCAACCCCTCGAACTGTAATGGCGGCGAAGCTGGCCGACCAAATCTGTTTCACCCCAGCCGCGCTCGGTGACGCCGTCAGTACCTGGGCAAGGTGATGCCGCTTTGCGCTTGATACTTCCCCTCGCGGTCAGCGTAGGACACGTCACACGGTTCCTGGGCGCGGAAAAAGATCACCTGGGCGAGTCCTTCGTTGGCGTAGACCCTTGCCGGAAGGGGAGTGGTGTTGGAGATTTCCAGGGTGGCGTGTCCTTCCCATTCGGGTTCGAACGGGGTCACATTGACGATGATGCCGCAGCGGGCATAGGTGCTTTTGCCGAGACAAATCGTGAGAATATCTCGTGGAATGCGGAAGTACTCCACGCTCCGGGCCAGCGCGAAGGAGTTTGGTGGAACGATGCACGCTTCACCACTGACATCCACAAAGGATCTTGCATCGAACGCCTTTGGATCGACCAGGGTGTTAAAGACGTTGGTGAAGACCTTGAACTCATCGGCCACCCGCAGGTCGTACCCATAG
>JANXQE010000495.1 GCA_025356925.1 Limisphaerales bacterium
GCTCATGATAGAGACGGCAAGCTCCTGTTCGATGGCCCGATCGATTCCGCTAACGAACGAGCCAAGGTCCCGCGCGATCTGTGGGAACGCGTTGCACCGCTCCTGGACCAAATGGGGGTGACGGCCGAACAACCCGAATCCAAGGACGACCAGTAGGGAGCACGGCCTACCGCTCCAACACCAGGAGCGAGACGGCCTGGCGTGGCAGCGCGAGCCGCCAGTGCGCTTGTCCGCCCTCGATCCGGATGCTTCTTGATTCGAGAACGTCGAGTCGCCCTGCCTTTTCGAGTCGGTCGTACTGCTCGGTCGTCGGGCTTTGTGGGGATCCGAGACGCTTCCAGAATTCGTACGCGTTGCTGTGAGTCGCATCAATTCGGTAGTGTTTGCCTCGCACGACCCCGTTGGACCAGGGCAAGCCCGTGACCGAAAGCGCAACCGCGGCCTCCGGCCCGGGCAAGTCGTCGTCGTGATAGTTCCAGACCAGCACGCCAAGCCGCTGTTCTGTCAGGCTGGCGAGCGCCGAGACATCCGCGGCGCTACGCACTCCCTGGTCACGCATATTTTCGATTCCAGCATCGCCGCTGCTCGTCACGCTCAACCGCGCCCCGCCCATCTGCCCGAACATGCGGAAGACATTGAGCACCGGAAGGTCAATCCCGTTACTGGCCAAAACTCGGAACCCCGCGAAATAAGGCTCGTTTTCAAACTCAAACGCCCAGGTGAGCGCGCCCTCAAAATTCACACCATATTTCTCAGCCAAATCGAGGGCGCGGGTGAAACTCGCCGCCGTGTAGCTCGAATACATGGTGTTGTTTCGATAGCCAAGCTGCGGCCCCTGGCACGCGGCGCACCCCTCGGGATCGCATTCGCCGATAATAATCGGCTTGTCTTTCAACTCCGGAAAAGCCGCAACGGTCGCAAACCCCGCATCGATATTCTGCAATTGGTTGGCGATCCCCATCCGAACGTGGCCATTTTCAAATTTGGGGCTGCCCTTGGCGTGGAAGGCGACGAAGTCCAGCGGAGCGCCGATCGTCCCCGTGGCGTAGTTGGTCCCATGCAGACAGTGGATCAGGAAATTGTGCAGAAACTTTCCGCCCGGGCCTCCAGCCGTATGCGGCCCACCCACGCGCGCCGTGGGCAAAGCGCGCTTCACTCCCTGGACCGCAAAATCGTAAAGCTCGTAATACTCGTCCGGGGTTCCTTTCCAATAGAAAATATTGGGCTCGTTCCAAATCTCCCATCGCCATTGCTCCACTTCCGCGGCACCGTATCGTTCGACACAATGCCTGGCCCATTGGAAGCACAGCTCGCCCCATTTGAGATAATCCTTGGGCGGATAACTGAAGCCCAGCCCGGGGCTCACCATCTTATCGGCTGGAGGATTGTGCGGGTAATCCTGCGGATGGGTTGACAGCGCCTCAGGCATGAAACCGATCTCGACGAACGGTTTAAGATTCCGCTCACGATAGGTGTCGAAGATGCGATCGATGGTCGCCCAATTGTAAACTGCCGCCCCGTTCGGATCTTGAGTGTAGGCTCCGGTTGAACCCCGCTTCAGCGCCGGAACTCCGTCGCCGCTCGTAAGCAAGTGATGCGTGCGAATGAACACCGGGCCCGCCCCAAGCTGGCTAAGCTCGCTCAGCAATTTCCTGCCGTCCCTCATGTAAGTGAAGTTCGGCTCGTCGTACCCGAAGAAACGCCAGATCGGCCGCAGCTCACCCCTGGTCCCGGCTGCGTCAACACGGATGGAAACGGGGACGGGCGGGCGCGCTTCCGAGTCCGCTTGGAGCGTTGGAGTTTCGGCGGTGGCCGGCCACGATCGAGCCTGGCTGGCCAGGACCAGAACCAAAACCTGCCACGATCTCAGCCTGCATCGATGTTTCCATGCCATAAAAAAGCCCCAGTCAGCCGGCTAACAATACGCCAGGCCCGGGGCAGGATTAAAGCCGGGACCGAAAACAAACGCCAGTGCCTGGTTACAGAGACAACTGATACCTGAGCCGCCTACAGGACCGGTAGGCCGCGTGTCCGCACGGCGCTATCGCGAGCTTATGCAGCCAGGCATTAGTCCGCTTTTTCCATCTTTTCGCCCGCATCGTGCCAGCCGGAGATCCCCGCCGCGAGATGCTTCACATTGGTGTAACCGAGCTTTTCGGCGGCTTTGGCCGCGGATTGGTAAGCGTTGCATTGCGGGCCGCCGCAGTAAGCGACCACCAAAGCGCTTTTGTCCTTGGGCAAAATTTTCGACAGCTTGCTCTTGCGCGCGGTAAAGTCGATTGCGCCGGGGATGTGCCCTTCTTTATAAGAGTCGGAACCGTTCGCGTCGAGAAGCGTCACCGATTTGGAGCTCATGGCGGCCTTGAGATCGTTAATTGTGATCTCCGGGTAGTGGGCCGCGTAAACCGAACTCGCCAGGAGTGCGACGGCGCAGAGAGTAAGAATCTTTTTCATCGTTTGCTGTGCGTGTTTCTGTTGATGCTTATTTTGCGTATCAGATCGACTTGACCTTAACCCCACCATGCCACAAAAAAGCCCGCCGTCCAGCCTGCGTCTCGCCGGGGAGGGCGGAAATTCCAGTGAGAAGCTCAGCCTCACGGGTTTTGCACCAAATCACATCGGGAACGAAAACAGGATAGCGTCGCAATATCACGTGCTGCCTGGTTAGGTGTTGGTGTCCGACAATTTCTCATGAGCGCACAAGCGTAACAGCACGTGTTTTTCAAGAACATGGCGTTTCCAATCTTCAAGAGAGATCTTTCGGGTTTGAACTTTCACCGGATTTTCCGAGCCGGTCGACAACGACTTCACCGAGCAATGAGGAATGATTCGAAGACCGCTCCGAAAATCGATCTCCCCTGTCACTCGATTTATCATCTGGACCACCTACCCAGGTCTGCAATAGCGGCCTCGGCGCGTCATTTTGCGCTCAGCCGGCGCGCGATGGAGATTGAATAGACCTGCGCGCGAAATGCCGGCAACGGGTCATCGGACAATTCAATGCCGTCGGTCAGGTGCGTCGGGTCATAAAACAATTTCTTTTGCGTTTCTGCGCTGTTGGGGTCTGCGGATGTCAACCGAACCGTCCCCAGCACAACCTTTTTGCGATCATCCGGCCACACGAGGGTCGCATTCGAAGTCGGATCCGTTGGGCCGGCGATTTGAACTTGGAGCCGAAACTCCACCGGCGCTTTCGCGATTCGGTTCCGAAGTTCCTCAAAAAGAAAATCCGGCCCCTGGGCTGCTGCCACGGCCGGATCCAAATGCTGTTCTCCAGCCGACGGAACAATTTGGTAGCGGATCGCCTGGCGTTCACCGCGGGCGTTCACGAAAATGAAGCAATTGTTGGCGAAATAAGCGTAGGTGGCGAAGCTCGCCGGCTGCGGGTTGGGTGTGGAAAGAAATCGCGCCGTGTTGGGATGTGCCGCGAGAAATTTCTCGAACGGCGTGGGCTTCGGACCGTCCGGGCGAGTGGTCAGAATGCTGCCGAAAAAATCAACGAAATCAGCCGGCGTTCCCGCGGGGAAACCGTTCTGTCCGTTGGCGACGATGTCCGTGACGCCTCCGCCGGGGAGCTTGAAGGCGATGGCCATGCCTTTCGGATTGGAGTTCGGATCGTTGTCGGGAATTTGGGGCACGCCGGTGGCATTCGAAAAACGCACGATCACGGGGACGAGCTGGCCGTTGAAGTGCGCGGCACGAGTTAATTCTTTGGCCGCCGGTGTTGCTTCAAAAGTCCCTTCACAGACGATCCCTTTTGCGTGCGCGAGGCGAAAGCCGGGATGGTTTCCGAAGGCTTGCAGAAAAAGATTTGCGGCCTGCTCGGCCAGCGCGGCGGTGTCCGATTGAGGCGCGGTCATTGTCGCCATAAAAGCTCCTGGTTAAGGTTTTCGAAAACGGAGGAATCTAGAATCGATTTGATGATTACGCCAGTGGCAGTTTGAAAACAATTTCTCACGCAAAACGCAAAAGATCTTTAGGGCTGCAAACTTTGGCAGTGAAGCTCCGGCTCTTAACCGGACGGAACACGGTGCAACTCCGTGGCAGTCCACTCCACGGCGTTCCGCCATATTCAGCGCGTGTAGTTCAAAGAGAACCGTCCGCCTTATAAGCGGGTCGCACTAGATGAGTGCCTGGATCCGGAGCGTTACCGGACACGCGTACCAATTTCGTCCCCATAGATC
>JANXQE010000503.1 GCA_025356925.1 Limisphaerales bacterium
GAGTCTTTCGCCTGGGAACCTCGTCAGATTGCGGCGCTCGCTTCGCACTTGTGTTCTAATTGAGGATCCGGGGTCCGGGCAGCTTAGCCGCGCGTTGCGGAACAGCCCGGATGGTGCTGCGGCAGTCGTCTATCACGGTGCAAGCATATCGCAAAGCCAGGCAACTGGACGATTATTCAGAAGCTCGGTTGCGGCAGAACCTGAAACAGGCGATCATGCAACGGTTCAATGTTCGAGAGTCACATCATAGGGGCAGGGTCTTTTGCGGTCTTGCCCTGCGAGTGGCCGGGGGCAACCAGACGTCGGCGCAGACTGCTGCCGGTTCCTCGCAAGGTTCTGCGGCCGGCAAGGCCAACAGCAACAGTTCAGCCAAGGTTGGTCCGGACGGTAACGGACGGAGCGGACAGGCGGACGCGCAAAATCCAACAAATTCTCAGGAATGTTAAGAATCAGCTTCCCAAACTAATCATATGGCACGACCACCAACACCCCTGGTTAAGGGCTGGGCAGACAAGAGCGATACAACACGCCTTTGGAATGATTTCACAAGGCAACGGCGACGACGACTGCATGCGCTTGAAATGTTGTGGGACTGGCGCGAAGAAGCGACCAGAACCTGGATCGCGCAGATAGTTGGTGTAAGTCGCCGACAACTTTCCAGGTGGATTCAAGCATTCAACGAGGGCGGTCTTGATGGCCTGATGTTCCCACAGCGTGACCGCCCTGGTCGCAAGCACAAAATAAATTCGGCAGACTTCCAAGAGAAGGTGATCCCATTAGCAAAGCAGCTTGCGGTTGGCAAAGTTAGGCTGAACGTCGCCGAACTTCAGCGGGAGCTTGCCAGTCAGCACCAGATCAAAATCAGCGCCGGCACACTGACGTCCTACTTGCGGCGTATCGAGTTCATTCACGAACGGCCGCGAACTCCCAAAATCAACCGTTCGTGGAGCAAACCATGGCCTCAGGAATATGGGAATAGCCTTGAGGAGTTCTTGCAGCGCCAAACCCGAGCAGGATCCGTTGACCCCGGTTCTTGAAACGTTAAGACGGGAACACCAACGCTATAAAGTGATGGACGATTGCTTTTGATGGGCGGCGTTTGAATCCGGTAAGATAACGACACATGAATTCGACCAATGGTTCAGTAAATCCAAACGGGGCACAGCACGTGCAGGCAACTGGGCCGCATCACTCCGCGGCGATAAACGGCCATGACACCCGGCAGGTTGATGAGGCGCCGGTGCTCGATGGAACGCTCGACGAAAACGACATCAAAATCACCATCGGTCTTGAGTTGCACGGGCGCTCCACAGAACTCGTCAATCTGACCCTTGACCGTGTGGTTTTTGAGGCAGCCGAAGGCAGAAACCGATGGCAGTTGCTCCAGGGAGTCCAGAACACCATTAATGAGCTTCGTCGTGCCACAGCTTACAAATTAAAAAAGAAGGGTATCAATGAAGATACCCCATCAGCCTCGGAGGCGAGCGATTTTCCAGATGAACTGCGCATTCATGAGCCACCCCCAGTCAACGGCTCATCGTTGTAGCCAAACCGACTCGTCCAGGAAGCAATCCTGACTTCATATTTCGGGTTGAAAGAAGTATCATGAATGGCGTGAACGAAAAAACACCTGCCGCGTCAGAGTCTAACCAGGGCGCCACGGCGCCTGCAGTTCCCAATTCAAGCCCCGGGACTACAGTCAATCTACGCAAACTGCGAACACGTGCCGGCATAGCGATCAGGCCGGCCACGGAGCCGGCTCCGCAACCCAAAGTATTCGACGCATCGCTGGAGGATGACGACCTTCGCATTAGCGTTCGAGTGGGCGCCATAACTCGCGTCGAAAAGCTGGCGGAGTTCAAGGTTGAGAGGACGCTATATGGAATGGCGCACGATAAGGGCCTATTTAAGGATTTGGATAACCTCCTGGAAGAGATCTACCATTCGACTGCAATTAAGCTGAATCGAAAACTACAGCCGAGACTTGAGGCAGAGGATGCCGCTTCACCGCCTAAAGCCAAAGTCCGGAAGATGATCCCCAGGCAGTCGACCCCGCCTGCCCTATCCGACGAGGAATTTGACCAAATCTTTGCTCATCTGGACCGAAGATTGCGCAAGGGTGACACCAGGACTGCACCTGGGTTACGCGTGCCGCTATTGGGAGATCAGGTGATGGAGTCTCGACGCAATGCACGTCAACCGAATAGGCAACAGCGTCGTCAATCGTCACCGGTGAAGGCTTAGCCTTGGTGTCGCCTGTGGCGTCTCGATAGGGATGGTCAGGAGTCTGGAGCTCTCTCCACGATGATTTGCCGGCCTTGCGCCCGACGGAACTTAGCGTTATCACAAAGCAAACTAAAACACGTAGTGATGAAACCAAGATCGCTGCCGGCCTGCATCCTTTACTTCGCTGGGTCCTTGATATTGGGGGCCGAGGAACTTAGACCGGAGGTTCTTCTTAGGGGTGTCGTTGATTTTTCGACAAACGAACTGGCGCTGCTGGAGGAGGCGACACCGAGGCTGCCAGGCTGGCCCGGTGAAATGATACTCGCCAAGGGCCAGCGTGAAGAAAACATTGAAGTCCTTGAGATCGATGTCAAAGCTGGCAAGGTCAAAATCAGAAACGCCGGCACCATATCCGAGATAGGCTTTGCCACCGATCTCCCGGCCGGGGCGTGGATCCAGTCAGCTGCCAGCCACCAAAAAGTTGAATCCCAAGAGAGACCCGCCTTTCTTCGATTGCAGCAGGCAGGGCCAAACCATGTTTTCAGACTCTACCAACTCCTGACTGGGCGCAGTCTAATCCGCACTCAATCACTGCCGGCGTTCAGCTTGGATCTAGGCTGCAAAGGGACAGCTACAACTGACGATCTGACCGGCGCGATCGAGCAAGCTCTCGCTCCCAAGGGAATTCTATTTCGGCAGGAAGGTGACAAATTTGTGATGGCTGGCAGAGAAAATGATTTTAAAACCATCACGCCCCAATTGTCAGAACTGGCCGAAACCCTTGCGACCGCCGGAGAAATGCTCCCGCCAGGAGCAATCAACTTTCCCGCTACCGATTTGAGCCAAGTGTTGATGATTTACCAGGAACTGGCTAACCGGACACTGCTCGGCCCAGCGATCTTGCCGGCTTACACGGTTTCCTTTCGTAACTACACGCCATGGACAATCACGGAAGCGATCTACGCCTTCAATGCCACATTTGCCATGAATGGTGTCTCCGTCCTCCCGATCGGCG